>NZ_JAIWOI010000116.1 GCF_020217005.1 Rheinheimera sp.
ATAGCCCGTGCTAAAGCCAAAAAACAAGCAGAACAAGGGCTTGAAGCACCACCTGAACCGGCGGCTGACACTGTGGCAACTGATACACCAACCGCTGATGTGGATGCGAAAAAAGCTGCGGTAGCGGCAGCCATAGCCAGAGCTAAAGCAAAAAAACAAGCAGAGCAACAAACAGCATCAGAAGCAGCGACTGCAACGGAGGCTGTGGAGTCCGCAATAACAGAGGCAGACCCGGAACCAGATGCCAAAAAAGCTGCTATTGCAGCAGCCATAGCCCGCGCCAAAGCCAAAAAACAACAAAACAGTGAGCCGTTATGAGTTTTAAAATCGCCAGCTCCCCGCACCAGCACAGTCAAAAAAGTACAGCCCAATTGATGAAACTGGTGGCTTTGGCTGCCGTACCTGGTATTGCAGTCCAGGCTTACTTTTTTGGTTACGGTGTGCTGGTGCAATTGCTGCTGGCTATTGTCACCGCCTTAAGCTGTGAAGCTGCAGTACTGGCGCTTCGCGGCAAAAAAGTGAAAGTAAAACTGCTGGATCACAGTGCTTTAGTGACCGCAGTATTGCTTGCCGTCGCTATCCCTTCTTATGCGCCCTGGTGGCTTATTGTAGTGGGAACAGCTTTTGCCATAGTGGTGGTCAAGCAGCTGTATGGAGGCTTAGGGAATAATTTATTTAACCCGGCTATGGCCGCTTATGTGTTGTTGCTGGTGTCTTTTCCATTGCCAATGACCAGTTGGCTTCCTGCAGCTCCGGTGCAAAATTTAGCTGTTGGCCCACTGGATGCAGTCTGTACTATTTTCACCGACTATAGCTGCACTGGCTACAGTGTCAGCCAATTACGCCAGGATGCGGACGGCATCAGTATGGCTACACCGCTGGACACCTTAAAAACTGATCTGTCTCAGGGCTATACCACAGCCGAGAGTATGAAGAAACCTGTGTTTGGCTGGTTATCCGGTGAAGGCTGGTTTTGGGTGAATCTGGCGTATTTAGTGGGTGGCTTATTTTTACTGCAACAAAAAGTTATTCAATGGCGTATCCCTGTGGCTGTGCTAGGGTCGTTATTCAGCTGTAGTTTACTGGCTTGGTTGATCTCACCAGATACGAATGCCAGCCCACTCTTTCAGCTGTTTTCTGGTGCTACTATGCTGGCCGCCTTTTTTATTGCCACAGATCCTGTATCCGCCTCTACCACTGAAAAAGGCAGACTGATCTTTGGTGCTTTAATAGGGGTTTTAGTGTTTTTGATCCGCAGCTATGGCGGTTATCCGGACGCTTTTGCTTTTGCGGTGATGCTGGCCAATATGACTGTGCCTTTAATTGACTATTACACCCAGCCCCGCACTTATGGTCATAAACACAAGGGAGCGCGCTGATGCTAAGTTCTGTAGGTAAAAATGCGCTGTTGTTAGGCACTGCGGCCGTGCTTTGTGTTTTTGCCGTCGCTGCAGTGAACGAAATTACCAAAGCCGAGATAGAACAGCAGCAACTTGACGACAAGCTTCGCACTTTGGTGGAAGTGATGCCGGAACTTGATGGCAATACAGCAGTGTTAAAAGATTGCGTAGCGGTGCTTGATACCAGATTGTTAGGCAAAGATGCCAGACAAAAAATTTACCGTTACCGCGCTGAAGAAAAGCTAAAAGCCTATTTGATCGAAACCACAGCACCAGACGGCTACAGTGGCGCCATTGAAGTATTGGCGGCTATTAGTCCGGACAGTGAAGTGATAGGAGTTCGGATCTTAAGTCACAAGGAAACACCTGGCCTTGGCGATAAAATTGAACTGAGAAAAACGCCCTGGGTGCTGAGCTTTAATGGCCAGACTGTGGACTCAAGCGAAGATCGTAGTTTTGCAGTGAAAAAAGACGGTGGCCAGTTTGATCAGTTTGCCGGTGCTACCATCACCCCCCGAGCTGTAGTCAAAGCGGTAAAAAACGCTGCAGTTTATATTCAGCAACATCCTGAGCTGGCCAGTTTGCCAGCCGATTGCGGAGCCTGATCTGATGGATACTACAACAGTGGAACATAAACAGAGCCCTTATCAGGAAATAATTCGTCAGGGCTTGTGGAAAAACAATCCGGGCCTGGTGCAGCTATTGGGGCTTTGTCCTCTGTTGGCGGTCACCTCTAGCCTGACCAATGCATTAGGCTTAGGCTTGGCTACTGTGCTGGTATTGCTCAGCACTAATACTGTGGTGTCCCTGATCCGTAACTTTGTACCCAATGAAATCCGTATTCCGGTTTTTGTGATGGTCATAGCTTCAGTAGTGACAGTGATAGAGCTGCTGATGCACGCCTTTATGTATAACCTGTATCAGGCCTTAGGTATTTTTATTCCGCTTATAGTGACCAACTGTATCGTCATAGGCCGGGCAGAAGCTTATGCCTCAAAGAATGCCGTATTACCTGCAGCATTTGACGGTTTGATGATGGGTACTGGTTTTGCTTTAGTGCTCTGTACTTTAGGCGCAGTGCGCGAAGTATTAGGTGCTGGTACTTTATTTGCTGGCGCTGACTTACTCCTAGGTGATTGGGCAAAAGTTCTGACCGTACATTTGTATCAGGCCGACCACCAGTTTTTATTAGCGATATTGCCACCAGGTGCATTCTTAGTGATGGGCTTTTTGATTGCGGCAAAAAATACAATAGACGCCAGAGCCGCAGCCAAAGCTAAACCTGTAGAACAAAAAATTAGCCGCGCACGCGTCACTCATGTATCCACCCAATAAAGTCGTCAGAGCACTGAACCTAAGTTAATGAACAAAGAAAAACGTATTCAGATTTTACAGCGGCTGCGCGAGAACAATCCCAAGCCCACCACTGAGCTGGAGTTTAATTCGCCTTTTGAATTGCTGGTGGCTGTGTTGTTGTCGGCTCAGGCCACAGACGTCAGCGTCAATAAAGCTACCCGTCTGCTCTACCCTGTTGCCAATACGCCGCAGGCTATATTTGATTTGGGCGTAGACGGCGTAAAGCAGTACATCAAGACTATTGGGTTATTTAATTCAAAAGCTGAGAACCTGATTAAAACCTGCCGTATTCTGATTGATCAACACAATAGTCAGGTGCCGGAAAATCGTGAAGCGTTAGAGGCTTTACCTGGCGTAGGCCGCAAAACCGCCAACGTGGTGCTCAATACGGCCTTCGGCTGGCCCACTATAGCGGTCGACACCCATATCTTTCGCGTCAGCAACAGAACCAAATTTGCCCCTGGCAAAAATGTTGATGAAGTAGAACAGAAATTACTCAAAGTGGTGCCCGCCGAATTTAAGCTGGATGTACATCACTGGCTGATATTGCATGGCCGTTATACCTGCGTGGCACGCAAACCTAAGTGTGGCAGTTGCCTGATTGAAGATCTGTGTGAGTTTAAGGATAAAGTCGATTAAAATCAGTATGTTCAGGTGTTTGGCTATGCTTGCGATGCCTGAAGATAGTCAAGGAAATGGCGGGCTGTTGCTGAGAGCGGGTTGTCTTTTCGCCAGACCACAGACCAATGCCGCAGAATGGGGAAGTCTTTCACTTGCATAATGCCAAGCCCTGCCTGTAACAAGGCACCTGCGTCTGATGGCAAAGTGTTTTGGCCTGTAACAGTGGTACTATAACGGCCTGGCCATAACGCTGGTTGCACGGCAAGCTGCGAAAGCACTGCGATACCTAAACCAGCAGCTACCGAATGCTTAATAGCTTCATTACTGCCTAAACTCATCACTACATTAGGTTTGAAACCCTGTTCTGTGAAATGCTGCTCCGCAGCCATGCGGGTCCCGCTGCCGGGTTCCCGCATCAACCAGCGCTCGTTGCATAAATCCCCCAGTTCAATAGCCTTATTAACTAATGCATGTTTTGACGATGCGATAATCACCAGCGGATTAACCTGAAACTGCATCCGATCCAGGGGTAAATCATCCGGAGGCATCATCATCACAGCCAGATCATCCATGCCTTGGGTAAGCCGACCTACTATTCTGTCTCTGTTTTCAATAGCCAGCTCAATTTCTACCCCCTGATGTGCGGCAGAAAATGGCCCTAACAGATCGGGTACGAAGTATTCTGCCGTTGTTACGGCAGCTATGCGCAAACGCCCACTGACCAGCCCATTAATTTCAGCGATTCTGGATTCAAAGCGCTGCCAACACGCAGCCACTTCCCGAACCGCCTTATAAAGCTCTTCACCGGCCTGAGTTAAGCGAATTTGTCTGCCTGTGGTTTCGAATAATCGCTGCCCTGTGGTGGTGGCTAACTCCCGCAATTGCACTGATACCGTAGGTTGACTGACATAAAGTTCCTGCGCTGCTTTGGTCACTGATAACAAACGCGCGGTTGCTTCAAAAGCTCGCAGTTGCTGTGGGGTAATACGCTGAAATCGGGCAAGGGTTAAAGCAGGCATCAAAGAAACTCAATCAGATAAAACACAACCCCAAATCTATAGCTTAGAGGCTATAGATTCAATTAGAACAAAGTATTTTTATTTATGCATCTACTGACATAAAGTGCGCTCAATCGCAAAATGGAGTGTCAAATCATGAGTAACGAGTGCCTTTATCGCGAACACAATAAACACCACAGTAGTCAACATCGCAGCGTCAACTTAGAAAATGTCGCTATCACTGTGGCGATGGGAGATGGCATAGGTCCGGAAATCACTCAGGCCACATTAAAAGTATTAAGCGCAGCCAAAGCACGGATTACAACTGAATGTATTGATATTGGCGAACAGCTTTATCTGGCGGGTCACAGTTCGGGGATCAGGCAGGATGCCTGGCAAAGCCTACGTCGGACCAAAGTTTTTCTCAAGGGTCCCATCACGACCCCTTCAGGCTCTGGTTATAAAAGCCTGAATGTCACCATACGTAAAACGCTTGGGCTTTATGCCAATGTCCGGCCTTGCATCAGCTACTCGCCTTATGTGCATACCTTACATCCTGCTATGGACATGGTGATTATCCGGGAAAACGAAGAAGATCTGTATGCCGGTATAGAGCATCGTCAAACAGATGAGGTCTATCAGTGCCTTAAACTGATCACCAGGCCCGGTTGTGAGAAAATAATCCGTTACGCCTTTGAATATGCCCGTACCCATGGCCGTAAAAAAGTCACCTGCATGGTGAAAGACAACATCATGAAAATGACCGACGGTTTGTTTTATAAGGTATTTCAGGAGATAGGTGCAGAGTACCCTGACATTAGCCAAGACCGTTATATCATTGACATTGGTAGTGCCCGCCTGGCCACAAGGCCTGAACTATTTGACGTGATAGTGACCACCAATTTATACGGTGACATCATCAGTGATGTCGCAGCTGAACTGTCCGGAAGTATAGGCTTAGCAGGGAGCGCTAATATCGGCGAGCATGTCGCAATGTTTGAGGCGATTCATGGCAGCGCTCCTGATATAGCAGGTCAGAATGTCGCCAACCCAAGTGGCTTAATATTAGCGGCCGTGATGATGCTGGTGCACATAGGCCAGGCAGACATAGCAGAAAAAATACATAACGCCTGGTTAAAAACTATAGAAGATGGCATTCATACCAAAGACTTAAAAAGTGAGCACAGCAAAGTTCTTGTCACTACCGAACAATTTGCCGAAGCGGTCATAGCACGACTGGGAACCACACCTCAGAGGTTTGCAACTGTGAGTTATCAACATTCTGCCCAACCAAAAAAACCAGTGAGTGTCACTTATCAACCACAGCCCGAAGCAGAAAAAATCCTGGTCGGTGTTGATGTTTTTTTACATCAGCACCGGCATAGTGCCGACGAGCTGGCACAACGTCTGAAGCCATTGGAGACCGCAGAGCTGGAGCTGCAAATGATCACCAACAGAGGTGTCAAAGTCTGGCCTGATGGCTTTCCTGAAACCTTCTGTACCGATCACTGGCGCTGTCGTTTTATGCTCAGACCAGGTTTAACTCAGCTCACTTACAGCGACATTATCCGTTTGCTGAGCCAGATCTCGGGCGACAATCTGGATGTAATAAAAACCGAAAACCTGTGCAGCTTTAACGGTGAACTGGGTTTTACTTTAGGACAAGGACAATAGAGTGGGCAGTACGAAGCAACGGGCGTCCTTGCTGACCAAACATCATAAGTTGCCACTAATCGCACCAGCTTTAGCACAGGCTGGTGTGACAGTGGAACTGTCGGTCGGCTTTGACACGGACACTTTAGGTACTTTCGCTGGTGAAATCCCACGCACATTAAGCCCGGTAGAATGCGTCAAAACCAAAGCTAAACTGGCCTGTCAGCTCAGTGGTCTGAGTTTTGGCTTGGGTAGTGAGGGCAGCTTTGGCGCTGGCCCTGCTCCGGGCTTACTGAACTGGGACCATGAAATGCTGTGCTGGTATAACAGTGCCAGGGATCACTATATTATTGCTTCAGCCGCTGGCCCCGTCCCCTTGTCTGATCTCGAAACAAATCAACTCAATCTGCTCCATGAGCATGTGGTGCAGCATGATGCTGCACAAGGCTGGATCATCAAGCACAGCACAGGGCTGGTCAAAGGCCTGACAGGCTTTAGCGCAGTCCGTCAGGCATTAGAGCAGGCGCAGTTGTTAAACTCAGCTACGCAGCTTGCCCAAAACGTTCGTCTTTCCCCCGATTTACGTGCGCACTTTTGTCCATCCCGGCAGCAGTATATTCAGCAAGCCGCAGCACAGCTGGCTGCTCGCTTACAAGCCCTTTGCCCGAAGTGTCAGACATCCGACTTTTGGCGCAAAGAGCTACAATTGGGTCTGCCCTGCTCCACTTGCTCTTATCCAACGCAGCGCGTGAAATACTACATAAAAAAGTGTGATTGCTGTGGCCATACCGAGCAGGAGCTTCCATCTGAAGCTTTTGCTGATCCAGCCTATTGTCCGTTGTGTAATCCTTAATCTATGACCACGAAGTAGCGGAGTTAAATGGTGTTGAATACCCTGATGTTACACTCAGAACAAGCCAAAGACAGGCAGATAGCCGCGGAGCTTTTAAAGCAAGGCAAGCTGGTTGCTGTGCCAACTGAAACAGTCTATGGTCTGGCGGCGGACGCCCGCAATAAAAGCGCTGTCAATAACATCTTTGTCGCCAAGGGCAGACCTTCTGATCATCCACTGATAGTGCATATGCATGCGGCCAGCGCAATGCATGACTGGGCACAAGATATACCTGCAGAGGCTTTTGCTCTGGCCCAAGCCTTTTGGCCGGGCCCTTTGACCTTGTTACTGAAAAAAGCCGACCATGTCGATACTGTAGTGACCGGAGGTTTGGATACCATAGGGCTCAGGGTGCCCTCTCATCCGGTGTTGCTGAACCTGTTGGTTACCCATCAGCTTGCGGTGGCAGCGCCATCCGCCAATCCTTACAAGCAACTAAGCCCCACCAGCGCCCGGCAAGTCATGGAGACTATGGCAGGCAAACTTGATGCAGTATTGGACGGCGGTGATTGTCAGTTTGGTCTTGAATCTACTATTGTCAGTCTGGTTAATGGTGCTGTTCAGGTGCTGCGTGCAGGGCCAGTCAGCGTAGCTCAGTTAGAAGCAGTGTTAAAACAAAAGGTGCAATGCCCTTTGCAGCATCAGGTTAAAGTCTCAGGTAATGTGGCTGCGCATTATCAGCCAAAAACCAGATTACGTTGTGTATCGGCCGGTGAGCTTGATGAATTACTCAAAGATACAACTCAGCTTCTCGCTGTACTTTCTTTCAGTGATTTGTCCGCCAACACAGAACCGCATTGGCATTGCTCCATGCCAACCAATGCACAAGATTTTGGTCGTGTGTTATACAAACAGCTCTATCTGGCCGATCAGAGTGGTGCTGAACTTATAGTGCTGGAAATGCCTCCTCTTGATGACCAATGGGCCGCAGTTCAGAACAGACTGATGCGTGCGGCTTATCAGGAAGACTAAGGCATCACAGAATATCTATAGATAGGCACAGCCCATCCTGTTTTTACGGTACGACGCCCTCCGCTGGGCAGCAACATGCTAAAATCGGCGAAAAAGCCGATTAAGGAACTATTATGCGCATTTTACATACCATGCTTCGTGTCACTAACTTAGAACGCTCTTTAGCTTTTTACACTGAAGTACTTGGCATGAAGCTGCTACGTACTTCAGAAAATCCTGAGTACAAATACACTCTGGCATTTGTTGGTTTTAGTGATGAAAGCGAAGGTGCTGTGCTGGAACTGACCTATAACTGGGGTGTCGACAGCTATGAACTGGGCACAGCCTACGGTCATATTGCCTTAGAAGTCGATGATATATATGCTGCTTGTGAGCTGATCCGTGCTAAAGGTGGGGTGATAAGCCGCGAGCCTGGCCCGGTTAAAGGTGGTACCACTGAAATAGCTTTTGTCCGCGACCCGGACAACTACGCCATCGAACTTATCCAGAAAAAAGCCAGCTACGTTCAGTTGTAACATGAGTTAAAAATGGGGTCAGATCACATTAGTTATACGTAACTAATGTGATCTGACCCCATTTTTATGGGTTATATCTTGGTCTTCCTGCGCTTTGTTTTGGAATACTCAAACCGAATTTTGCGGCGACATCTTTTTGAGCGACAGCGCTGCCCAACAGTGAACATTGTTGCAAAGAGCTGCGGATAGAACAGAGTTCTTCTTCAGCTAAAACACGACTAAACAATATCTTGTAATTCATTTGCCGCTCTGCGTCGTTTTTACCTAAAGCCATGTAGACTGGCTCTGGTGTAACCAGATCGCTGGAACGACCAAGAGCATTGCAACTATAGCTGGACCAGAAGTAATGTTCAGGCCGTTGCACCATTGCTGCACGGACAGGGTTCAGTTCGATATAGCGATAGACATTCAGCACATAAGCCTCTTCCGCTATCAGGCAAGATTTAAAGCGCCCTTCCCATAAAGTGCCACAGCGCTGATAGCGAGTATTAAAATATCGAACATACTTTCGCCCCACCGATTGCATTAGCAAACTGGTCGCCATTTCATCCTTAGGTGTGCATAAGAGGTAAACATGGTTGGACATCAAAACCCATGCATGAATATCAACGTGACATTGTTCTTTGTATTCCTTTAGGTAGGTCAGGTAAGTGGCGAAATCCTGCTGCTCAAGAAAACAAAGCTGATGATTATTTCCGCGCTGAACCACATGTTGTGGCACATTCGCCGGACAATAACGTTGGTGGCGAGGCATGGTGTATCTCCTGTGCAAAGAAACACCATTAAGAATAACTGTCAAACTCAAAAAAAGCTGAATCAGATCACGTTATTTTTACAATAAATAAACAATGTGATCTGACCCCATTTTTATTATTCCAGCTCAATCCAGATTTTGTCGTTTAGCGACATCGCCAGATTGTTGTCGTAATAAGCCGCTTCGTTGATAAAGGTTGGATACACCACTGTATCGCCGTCGTAAGGTACTTCAGTGCCATCAAACAAAGTGAAAATCGGATCTCCAGGGTGGATCGGATGGTAATCCTTATCCTGCACATTTTTGTGCACCATACCCAAACGTTCGCCTTTTTCATTCATCGGCAACTTAATGCTGTGCAAATACAGATAAGCTTCAGTGCGTTTTGGCAGCTCTGGCAGGCTCTGGGTGTTATACAATTCCACAAAGTCCAGAATGTGTGCCGTCATCTCATACATTTGCTCAAGCACATCCTGACGTAATACAGACTGAGATTGTGGCCCTACTTCTACTATCACGCCATAACGGCCCAATGTACACATCAGGGCGTGATCTTCAGCCGCTAAATGGTCTTCATCACGGGAGATAATAGCTTCTGGCATTTTCATCTTCACATAAGCGGCCAGTTGGTTATAAAAAGGACCGGCTTGCGTCATGATCAGGCAAGCGCCCATATTGCTGGTGGTGTTGTGCAAATCAATCACCAGATCGGTTTTGGCATTGCCTTTTGGACCTAAAATGTCATTGATCACTTTGGCACGACTTTGTTCGTAATTGGTCAACTCTGGGTTGGCCAAATCTACAGTTTTAAACTGGCGGTTTAAATCACTGTGCAGATA
>NZ_JAIWOI010000117.1 GCF_020217005.1 Rheinheimera sp.
CCTTTTATTCGCTTTAAAAGCTTCTGGATTTGCAAACAAAGTGCTGGTTTCAAAGCTTGAACGCTGAATTAAAGCAGGATTGGCCTGGTATTGGCGAATCGCGTAAATACCGGAGAATTCGTTGCCGTGGGTGCCGCCCACTATCGCAACCTTAGCAATTTTAGTCATAAGGCTTACCTCAGGAGATGATGGCAACATTATGCCTAGACATAGCAATAAATGCAGCCCATTTAACTTTAAATGCTGATTTTATGCATAAAAATGAAGAATTGTGCTTAGACTTATTAAGCCGCAGGGCGAGTGTTATTGATCATTAACACCGGTATACGTTGTTGTGAAGCCTGTTTAGATAATGCAGAGTCAAGAATATCGCTGGCCTGACAGACACATTTGCCACATTGAGTGCCTACACCCAAATTTTGTTTCAGCTCACGCATAGAACAAGCACCGGCTTCGACCTGTTGGCGAATGGCTTTATCTGTGACAGCTTTACAAAGACAAACGTACATAAATGCACCTGCGAATTAAACTGCGTGCATCATAATCTAATCAAGAATGGTTATCAATAGCTTCGCGGAGAAAATCTAAGTCATAAAAATGGGGTCAGATCACATTAGTTATGCGTAACTAATGTGATCTGACCCCATTTTAAAACTATTATTCGTTGTCTTGTGTGGCTTCGATCAGAGTTTCAGCAAACTCTTCAGGGCCAATCACTACACCTGGTTCCTGTGCATGCGGGAATATAGCTATAGCTAATTCGTCACCGTCTAAACCACTGGTCCATTTGTCTAACCAGGTTGCTATATCTACAGCCTGAGCCTGACACTGAGCCCAGTCGCCATTGATCCATAGTTCTGCTAATTCAGCATGTGGCCATACCGGGATGCAGCGTTCTTCATCAGCATCAACCAATACAAAACCTTCTTCATCTACCAGGATCCAGATCTTTTCCAGATCGGCCACGGCCTGAATGAAGTAATCGTAACGCTGTTCAGCGTCCAATAAACTGAGTTTATTTAAATCATCAGCTGTTAATTCGTAGTTCATTGCTATCCCCTTGGAGCCTGACGGAAAAGGCGCACATAATGACTGAAAAGACTGTGATCGACCAGTAAATTCTTTGTGTATAGCTGCTGTCCTTATGGCGACGGCGCTTTTAACTGCGCCGTCAGGACAACTTCAATTCACTTCAGTATAGCAAGGCCTTATAGTGGTTTTACCTCACGCACTGGCACCTGCGGATAACAAACGTCCATATTACCGTTGCCTTTGTGCTGATAAAACACATGAGTGCGTGAACGGCGCTCAGCCAGGGCCTGTGAAAACTCTGAACTACTGGTACTCAGCCACTCCAATTGCAGCTGGCGGTCGGGTGCTAAGTCCGATCCCAACCGAGCCTGCCTGATCGTAGTACGAGCGGCCACTGAACCTATAACGCCACCATCTGCGGTATCACCACGACGGATACGATTGATTGCGTATTGGCCCCAAATCACCTTACCAAAAGCCGACATATTTTTATCCAGATGGCGTGTCGCCTGCCCCATCATAATTGCAATGTCAGCAACCCCCGTATCAGGCTCATTGGCGCGGGCCATATTCACTACACCAGGGCAATGCACCAACCATTCCTGATTTTGCTCGCGAGCAACAGCGAAGCCCTGATTAAATCCTGTTTCCTCAGCTAATAAATCCGGGCGCTGCACCAATAGGTAAGGATCGCTGTTACGGACTGGCCAACTAAATTCAGCTTTCATAGGTGCGAGCTTGGCTCTGTTGCCCCACTCATGCTCTGGCACTCCAAACTGCGCAACAAAACCTTCAATCACCCGATAAAAAGTGACGCCATCATAAAAACCGGCTTTCACCAACTCTTTGACCCTTTTCACGTGCTGTGGCGCAAATTGAGGTGCTAATAAAATAACAATACGTCCCTGATCAGTTTCCAGATACAGCAGATTGTCCTGTGGCAGCAGTTGCCAGGAAGAATTAACCACAGTTGCAGGTGCCGCAGCACTGGCTGAAGGACTTTGCTGTGCCATGACCAGCATCGAATTTAACGCAAGCAACAAAGTACAAACAGATAAAGCTTTCATCAAATCTCCAACATTCCATTTAAACTGCAGGAAGCATGCTTATCAACACACCATAACGTAATGCTTTGCCAAATCCTACCAGCAGTACAAACCAGACGAAAGGAACCCTGAGTATCCCGGCCACTAAAGTGAGGGGATCACCTATCACTGGCAGCCAGGCAAACAGCAAGGACACTAAGCCCCAGCGCTGGAATTGATTGCTGGCTCTGTTAATTTGACCCGCATTAAACATAAACCAGCTTTTGTGCTGAAACCTGAGTAATTGCCGGCCTAAATACCAGTTCAGTAAGGAGCCTGAGGTATTAAACACTGTCGCTATACTCCAAAGCAACAGTGTCGGATATCCCTGTTTTATCAGTCCTATGAGCACTAGCTCTGAGCCAAACGGCAGCAAAGTGGCCGATATAAAAGCGCTAAAGGCCAGACTCAGATAAGGCCAGATTAGATCTGCCATCAGCTATAAAAATAAAGCAGACTTAATCTTAACCAGAACAGCACTAACATCAGGGCACCAAAAACATAAACGGCAAAACGCATCCGTACATGGTTAGCGCCAACGTGGATATAAGCGTGGAGCAGACGGCTGACGGCAAATAACCACCCCAAAATAACCAGACTAAGATCCGCAACACCAAACTGGAATGCAAAAACCACGGCAAATACATACAACACAGGTAATTGAAACTGGTTATCAAAGTTGCGGCTGGCGGTAATAACCTTTTCGTTTGCACCAGTCAAATCCATCACCCGGAAGGCTTTGAACGGCAATTCACGGTTTTTGGCCGCTTTAAACCGACGCTTCCCCATCAGTACCATCATGGCAAGGCTTAATATCACCTGCACCAGCACTGAACCAAATAACAATTTATCCATTGTTTCCCCTTGAATTCAAAAGCTTAAAATGGGGTCAGATCACATTAGTTATACGTAACTAATGTGATCTGACCCCATTTTTATGTCGGTAGACAGTGTACGTCAATTGTCTTCTTACTGTCATCTTTGGCCGTTAGGCTACGACACAGATCGGCTTTTAGTTATACTGCACTGGACTTTTCATTATGAGACCACGCAGATGGCGCAATTGTATTTTTATTATTCAGCGATGAACGCAGGTAAGTCGACCTCTTTACTGCAAAGTGCATACAACTATCAGGAAAGAGGCATGACAGTGGCGCTGTTTACCGCTGCTATTGATGACAGATTTGGTGTGGGCAAAATCAGCTCGCGCATAGGCTTGTCGATGGACGCGCTGATTTTTGATGCCAATTTTGACTTTATTGACGCTTGCAAAGCGCTGAAACAGCAAGGTGCTCTGGATTGCGTACTGATTGATGAAGCTCAGTTTTTATCCAAAGCTCAGGTTAAACAGCTGACCTATGTAGTTGATGATCTGCATGTGCCGGTACTGGCTTTTGGCTTAAGAACTGACTTTTTAGGTGAAACCTTTGCCGGCAGCCAGGCGCTGCTGGCATGGGCAGATAAGTTAGTAGAACTGAAAACTGTTTGTCACTGCGGCAGAAAAGCCAACTTTGTAGTGCGGCTGGACGAAAACGGTAAGGCGGCCACTGCAGGTAGCCAGGTGCAGATAGGCGGTAATAATCAATATGTCTCTATGTGCCGTGCTCACTTTAAAGCGCTGGTCTGGAGGGACTAACAGGAGTGTGTGGATGCGGGTTTTGTATGGTGTGCAGGCGACAGGCAATGGACATATCAGCAGAGCCCGGGCTATGGGCAAGTACCTCAAAGCCGAAGGTGTCCAGGTCGACTTTTTATTTTCTGGCCGACCTGCAGATCAACTCTTTGATATGCAACAGTTTGGTGACTATCAGGTAAAAACGGGCCTGACTTTTGTAACCGAACAAGGCCATATCAATTATGTAAAAACTGCCCTCAGAGCCAGGCCTTTAGAACTTTGGCGGGATATCCGCCAATTGGACTGTTCGGCCTATGATCTGGTTCTGACCGACTTTGAACCTGTTACGGCCTGGGCAGCGCGCAGTCAGAAAAAACCTTCCGTTGCTTTTGGCCATCAGTACGCGTTTTTACATCAGATACCACAAATTCACTCCAACCCGCTAAGCCGCAGTATTTTTAAATATTTTGCTCCGGCTCAGCAGCAAATAGGTTTGCACTGGCACCATTTTAATCAGCCTGTATTACCCCCTATTGTTGATTTGCAGCCAGCTGTGAATACGGCGGACCTGGATAAAGTGCTGGTTTACCTGCCATTTGAAGACCAACAACAGGTGATCCGCTGGCTTCAGCCTTTAACTCAGTATCAGTTTTATTTGTACGGCCCTGGACTGAGTAAGAGCCAGCATGGCCATATTCAGTGTTCAGGACCTTGCGTCGAAGATTTTAAGCGTGATTTGCTACACTCCAATGCTGTGCTCAGTAACGCAGGATTTGAATTAGTCAGTGAAGCACTGCAGCTACAAAAACGCATACTGGTAAAGGCGTTACAAGGACAGATGGAGCAAGAATCCAACGCGCTGGCACTGACTCAGTTACAGCTAGGGCAAAGCACCAGCAGTTTGAGTACTCAGGTGATTTCAAGCTGGTTAAGTTCTGCGGAAACAGGCCATAAAGTGCAATACGCTAATGTGGCTTTAGCCTTAGCTAAGTGGATCCGTGCCGGGGCCTGCCCCGGTGAATTACAGCAACTTAATTTATGGTGAAGGCGCAGCCACACTCTGGCTGGCCCTATGATCGCAATTTAAGTTCAATATTCTTACGAGCGCAGTCGCTTTGTGTTGTGATAGGCTAGCGACTGTTAGTGTGAGAGTTGAGCTAAGTGGTTTCCAAGCAAGCATTTTATCGGTCAAAAAAAGTTCTGGTCATTGAAGATTACGAACAAGTCATAGCGTACATGAAAAGCATGTTAGCGCTGATTGGTTTCGACCACGTTGTGGTTGCCCGTAATGCTGAAACCGCCATGTCTGCCTGCCGTAAGACGGATTTCGATTTTATCCTGTGTGATTACAATCTTGGCGTTGGCCGGGATGGTTATCAGCTGTTTGAAGCCCTAAAAGCAGAACATTCCCTCAAGCACAGCTGCTGCTTTATTGTCGTCAGCGGTGAACGTCACCGCCAGGCTGTTTATGGCATGATTGAGTTCCTGCCAGACGATTACCTGCTAAAACCTTTTAGTTATGCTGAATTAGAGCGTCGCATAGGCCGGGCTTTCCAGGTGAAAAGAGCCCTGAAATATGCATATCAGATGATAGCTGAAGAAAACTACCCGGAAGCCATTCAGGCCTGTGATGTGGCTTTGGAGCAATACCCACTGCATCACGCTTATATCAATAGACTAAAAGGTGAATTGCTGGTCAAAGTAGGCCGCTTTAAAGATGCTGAAGATTTGTATACTCAGGTACTGGAATTCAGGGATCTGCCCTGGGCTAAGCTGGGAATAGCGGTGGCTAAGGGCTATCAGGACCAGGACACCGAAGCTGAGGACTTATTAACTGAATTGGTGAACCAGCCCGAGACCCGTATTGAAGCTCTGGATTGGCTGACCCGTTTGTATTTGAGCCAGAACAAAACCGAAGAAGCCTTTAATACAGTGCGTATTGTGGCCGAAGCTTCTCCTAAGAATTACCTGCGCCAACATGTGTTAGCTAATCTAGCCGTTATTAATAATCAGCCGGACCTCGCTGTTCGGATCCACTCAAAATTACTTGAGGCGGCCAAATATTCGATGTACGACACAGCTGACAATATGCTGAATTACGCCAGAGCTATGATCCAAAACGCTCAGGATATGTCGGTCAGGGACAGACGCACAGTACTTGGCAAAGTGGATTACTTTTTAAAGGATGTAAAAAAGCGCTTTAACCCTGCGACCTACGAACATGACAAGCTGGTGATCGAAGCCAGAGCTGCGGTGCTGGAAGGCAAAACAGAAAAAGCTAAAAGTCTGTTGCAGCAAAGTGAAGAATTGAGTCTGGGTAAAACCTTATCGCCCTCCGCTTTGCTGGACAGAGCCAGAGCTTATTTTGAAAGCGGCAATCTGGCTATGAGCGACCACTATATGGGCAGCCTGAATACTTTGTCGCAAAGCTCAGATTTATACAACAAAGCTCTGAATATGATGTTTTTATCTGAGCAGGATAAATACAGCAGCAAAAGAGCCACTATGATGGCCAGTCACAATGCGGGTATGGAAGCATATAGCCTGGGGCAATATTCTGAAGCTATTAACTATTTTATAGAAGCGCAGAAAACTATGCCTGCCAATGCCAGTATCGCCATGAATCTGTTGCAGGCTATCAGCCAGCGTGGCCGTCTGAATGAGGATTTGATCTATCTGGCTCACAAATGTATGAACGTGATAGATGACGCAGAATTGCCCAAAGACCAACGTAAAAGATATCAGTTCATCAAAGAGCAAATTCAGCAAATGTTGTAAAAATGGGGTCAGATCACATTAGTTATGCGTAACTAATGTGATCTGACCCCAATTTTATTAGTTGTAGCCGTTTGGATTATTTTTTTGCCAGTTCCAGCTGTCGCGAACCATATCCTCTAGTGTCTTTTCTGTTGTCCACTTCAACACCTGAGCCGCCTTTGACGGGTCGGCATAACATTGCGCTATATCACCCGGGCGACGATCCGTCAGGACATAAGGAATGTCCAGTTGATTGACTTTGCTGAAACTGTGGATCACATCGAGCACTGAATAACCCTGGCCTGTGCCCAGATTAATGTAATCAATGCCCTGGACCTGCTGCAGATATCCAAGAGCTGCCAAATGGCCGCGTGCTAAATCAGAGACATGAATAAAGTCACGCACTCCTGTGCCATCCGCAGTCGGATAATCAGAACCAAACACCTGCAGTTTGTCCCTTTTACCAACGGCAACCTGAGTAATAAATGGCATCAGGTTATTAGGGATGCCATTGGGGTTTTCACCAATCATGCCACTGGCATCAGCACCTACAGGGTTAAAGTAACGTAACACCGCAATCTTCCAGTCAGGATCTGACGAGTGCAGATCAGCCAGTATATGCTCAATCATCAGCTTACTCTGGCCATAAGGATTAGTGGCTGAGCGTGGCGCAGATTCATGAATAGGCATCTGCTCTGCCGCGCCATATACAGTAGCGGAAGAACTGAACACCAGCTTTTTCACCCCATACTGGCTCATCACTTTGCACAGGTTGATAGTGCCCGTCACATTATTTTCGTAATACCAAAGTGGCTTGGCGGTCGACTCCCCCACTGCTTTCAGAGCCGCAAAATGGATCACGGCTTTAATAGGATACTGCTCGAAGACTTGTGCTAAAGCCTGGCTGTCCAGTACGTCACCCTGAATATCAATCAGAGAGCGGCCAGATAACTGTTGCACACGTTTCAGTGATTCGGAGCTAGAGTTATGGTAGTTGTCAAAGCTAATCACCTGCTCATTGGCGTTTAGCAAAGCTAATGCAGTATGGCTACCAATATAGCCAGCACCACCGGTCAGAAGTACATAACTCATAACATCCCTATTATTGATATTTGTTGACCAAAGCTTTCAGATTTTTGGCAAATTCGGTCTTCAGATCCGGATCCCGTAAACCATACTCAACGAAAGCATTCATGTAACCAATTTTATTACCACAGTCATGGCTTCGGCCTCTGATGTGATACGCATCCACTTTTTCTTTATGGATCAGCATTTCAATAGCATCTGTCAGCTGGATTTCATCACCGGCACCTGCAGGAGTGCGTTTTAATAAATTCCAGATAGCTGCTGAAAACACATAACGTCCCACGACGGCCAGATTCGAAGGCGCGCTGTCGACATCAGGTTTTTCCACAATGCTTTTAATAGATTGCGACTCGCCAGCTTTGATTTGCTCATTGCTCAGGTCCACAATACCATAGGCACTAACCTGTTGCTCAGGCACTGGCTCCACCATAACCTGGCTGGCGCCTGTCTGATTAAACCGGGCAATCATTTCAGCCAGATTTTCTGTTTTTAAGTTGCTGTCGTAATGGTCGATCAATACATCAGGCAACACCACTGCGAAGGGATGTTCGCCAACCAAAGGTAAAGCACACAACACCGCATGACCCAAACCTTTAGCTTCGCCCTGGCGCACGTGCATGATAGTGACGTCTTTTGGACAAATACGCTGCACATCATCCAGCAACTGGCGTTTTACCCTTTTTTCCAGTATGGATTCCAACTCAAAACTTTTATCAAAGTGATTTTCAATTGAGTTTTTTGAGGAATGAGTCACCAGAACTATTTGTTTGATACCAGCCGCTATACATTCGTTGACCACGTACTGGATCAACGGCTTGTCTACCAGAGGCAACATCTCTTTTGGAATAGCCTTAGTTGCCGGTAACATACGGGTGCCAAGTCCTGCGACAGGTATAACCACTTTTTCTAACTTCACCAGAATTCTCTCCAAGATACTTCAGACTTTATAGTGCTGATTAAAACTTTACTGAGTCACCACGCCCTATGGCAAAGTAACGGAAGCCCTTTTGTTTCAGCCGCTCTGGCTCAAACAAGTTGCGACCATCAAAAATGATGGCCTGCTTTAATTTTGCTTTGATCTGATCAAAATCAGGAGCTTTAAATTGCTGCCATTCTGTACAGATAATCAGGGCGTCAGCATTGTCTAACGCCTGCTCTTTGTTCTCTGTCAGCAGCAAATCTGCTCTAGAACCATAAATACGGCGGGTTTCATGCATAGCTTCCGGATCATAAGCCTGCACTACAGCGCCTGCCTGCCATAAGGCTTCCAGCAGCACCCTGCTTGGTGCTTCGCGCATATCGTCTGTGTTTGGCTTAAAGCTCAAACCCCAGACAGCAAATCGTTTCCCTGTCAGATCGGCACCAAAACAGCCCCGGACTAAAGCCGGTAATTTCAGTTTTTGTGCTGTGTTCACTTGCTCCACGGCGTGCAGAATAGCAGGACTGTAGTGATGTTGCTCAGAACTACGGATTAATGCCTGTACATCTTTTGGAAAACAGGAGCCGCCATAACCACAACCAGGATAAATAAAATGATAACCAATGCGTGGATCAGAACCTATGCCTTTACGCACGGCTTCAATATCAGCGCCAAGCAATTCAGCCAGAGTTGCCATTTCATTCATAAAGGAGATTTTGGTGGCCAACATGCAATTAGCCGCATATTTGGTCAGCTCAGCACTACGCACATCCATAAAAATCATTTTGTCATGGTTGCGGTTAAAAGGTGCATAAAGCTCACGCATCAGCTCTTTTGGATGATCGTCGTAACAGCCGATGATGATCCGATCCGGCCTCATGCAGTCATTGACTGCAGCACCTTCTTTTAAAAACTCAGGGTTTGACACTATGTCAAAACCAATAGCCAAACCTCTTTCCTGCAGTTTTTGGGCGACTACAGCTTTTACTCTGTCTGCAGTTCCAACTGGCACAGTAGATTTATCAATAATAACTTTAGGTTCTTGCATGTACTGAGCTATGGTCGATGCAACTGCCAGTACGTACTTTAAATCGGCTGAACCATCTTCATCCGGTGGTGTGCCCACCGCAATAAACTGCACTTCACCATGCTCTACGCCTGATTGAGCGTCAGTGGTAAAGCGCAGGCGTCCGGCCTGATAATGCCGTTCAACCAGCGGAGTTAAACCAGGTTCATAGATAGGAATAATGCCTTTTTTCAGGTTCTCCACTCTGTCATGGTCGATATCGACACAAACCACATGGTGGCCAACCTCGGCTAATACTGCAGCCTGCACTAAGCCGACATAGCCTATGCCAAATACGGTAACTTTCACTGACTTTCCTTTAATCTTTTACTGGCAGACGTTGAATTAATCCGGTGCATAGCACCAGAGAGTGCCTGCATCATGAGGCGCTGACACTTTACCTGACCTGAATCAGGTTAAGCTATTGTGTTGTGTTGCAG
>NZ_JAIWOI010000123.1 GCF_020217005.1 Rheinheimera sp.
ATGCCACCTAAACCACCACCTACGCTATTTTCTTCAACACTCATTTCGCTGCGCACAGCAGGTAAATCAGGATTAAACCGCTTTTGTGTTTGCTCCACAGCGGTGAAGTCCATCAATAAATCGACCTGCGCCGTGTAATTATCAACACCCAAAACAGGGATTAAAATGGAGTCAATTTTCTGACGATATTCTTCTTCGCGGGCGCGCTCCATTTCGTACTCTTTGCGACTGCGGGCTGAAGAAGCATCCTGTGAGCCACTATTGAGCAAACGACCGTTTTGGTCTGTGACTGTAACGCGGCTTGGTTCAAGCCCTTGCACAGCAGAAGCCACCAGGTCGACGATAGAATCCACTTCACCGTCTTTTAAGCTCTTACCACCTTTGACTGTGACCATCACTGTGGCTGAAGGTTGTTTTTCCCGGCGGGCAAAAATATTCTCTTTTGGAATTGCCAATAAGACGCGAGCTGAGGCAATGCTCTGAAATTGCTCGATGGTGCGGGATAGTTGTTGTTCGCGGCTGTGTTTCAGCCTTTCCAGTTCAAGACGCTGACTGACACCAAAACCGCTATCCTGCATCAGAATTTCATCGCCTGAACTTTGCTCTTGTTGCAAACCAGCACGGGCTAGCTTCAGCTTAATGTCCTGGTAGTCTTTACCAGACACCATCACGACCTGACCATCCAGTTTGTAATCAATTTTTTGACTATCCAGATAATCCAGAGTTTCGATCAGCTCTTTGGTTTCAAAAGTGCCCAAAGGTCGCATATCTGGCTCACGGGCCCACAAAATAATCAATACAGCCAACGCAATACAAATGGTTAAAGCGACGATTAAGCTGATCTGCCGAACCATATCCATGCCACCCCCCATAGAGCCCAGGAAGCCTGATTTTTGCTCCTGTTGCACTGGGGTGTTGCTGCCAAAATCATCTGACGATATCGTCAGTTCGGTTGAGGTACTTTCTGCCACTGGTTATTCCCCCGCCTTAGACCGGCATCGACATAATTTCTTTATAAGCTTCAACTAACTTAGTACGCACCTGTACTGTCGCCTCAAAAGCTAAAGAGGCCTTTTGACCTGCCAACATGGCCTGTGCCAGCGACACTTTTGGATCACCCATTTCGACAGCTGTGCTGAGTTGGCGACTTTCACCCTGTAAAGCGTTGACCTTGTCCAAAGCGCCTTTGAGCATGGCAGAAAAATCAGACTGACTGGTATTTTGCTCAGGGATAGCCGGGATGGCCAGTTCTGAAGGCACACTACGGACCTGTGAAGCCAGGGATTGAAGTTCCTGATAAAGACTGTGACCTTGACCTTGAATATTCATCTGCTGTGACCTGTCAAAATTTTGCTATTACTGCGATTAAGATAGGTAAAGCAGGGATCGTGCCAGAATTCAGGACCAGAGTCCTCATCAAAGCGGGGTTCAACAATATCATTTAAAAACAATAATTTAAAACTAAACAAGCAAGAGCTGGCAGCTTCAATTTTCTGACAAGAGGGGGGAATCAACAAAGAGCCAGAGCGAAAGCTCTGGCTCTGGAATTTACGCAGGTAGCTGAATGCCAGATTCACGCATTCTGGCCAGTTTATATCTTAAAGTTCTGGCGCTGATACCAAGGCGCTCTGCCACTTCTTTTCTACTGTTAGCGCAGGCCCGCATGGTTTCCAGAATAATGCGATGTTCTTGCTCGTAGATTTCAGATTTAAAGAGGCTGACATCCTGCTCTGCATGCTGGCCAAAAGCTGCATCAGGCATGCTGTCCATCATAGTCGGAGCGGACTCTAATAAAATATCTGCTGCATTTATTTGATCGCCATCACAGATGATCAAAGCCCGTTGCACTATGTTATCCAGTTCGCGCACATTACCAGGCCAATAATGCTGCATTAGTTTATGTTGTGCGGCATAACTCAAACTTGGTTGTGGCATACCAGTGCTGCGACAATGACGCTCCAGCAAATGCATAGCCAGCGGAACTATATCAGCTGGTCGTTCAGCCAAAGCTGTCCAGGTCAGCGGAAACACGTTCAATCGATAATACAAATCTTCACGGAATTTGCCTTCAGCTACAGCTTGTTTTAAGTCCCTGTTACTGGTGGCTATGACCCGCACGTCCAGTTTAATGGTTTTGCGTGCTCCTAAACGCTCCACTTCACGCTCCTGCAGCACCCGCAGTAATTTAGCCTGCAGGTTTAAATCCATTTCACTGATTTCATCCAGCAAAATAGTGCCCTGCTGAGCTTGTTCAAATTTGCCCGGACAGGATTGAATAGCGCCGGTGAAAGCCCCTTTTTCATAGCCAAATAAGGTGGCTTCCAGCATATTCTCAGGAATAGCAGCACAGTTAATAGCTACAAAAGGACCATCAGTACGGCCGCTTTGTTGATGAATGTAGCGCGCCAGCACTTCTTTACCTGAACCGCTTGGGCCTAATACCAGCACATTGGCGTCAGAACGAGCTACTTTCGCCGCCAGTTTAACCAATTGCTTACCCTGCTCTGAATGCACTACAGGTTCTATAGTTGCCACTTCGTTACCTAATGCATAACGACTGACCATGTTAATCAGCACTTCGGGTGAAAATGGTTTTGCCAGATAATCCACTGCGCCATTACGGATAGCAACCACGGCATCATTGACATTAGCGTAGGCAGTCATCATCAACACAGGCAAAGCCGGGTAATTCAGCTTCACCGTTTTGAGTAAGTCTAAACCTGACATAGTGCCCATTTGCACGTCGCTTATCAGCAAAGAGATTTTATGCTCTTTTAACAGCTGCAGGCCTTGCTCAGCACTTTGGGCTGGCACCACCTGATAATTGGCCAGACTGAGCGTGTCACACAATGCTTCGCGTAAGCCTGCATCATCCTCTACGACCAAAATACTAGTTGTTTGCATAACTTAACTCCTGACCTGTGGTGACAGGTACATAGACGGGAAACAATAATTCAAAACGCGCCCCTCCTTCAGTTGTAGGGGAATAGCGGATAGAGCCATTGTGTGAATGAGCTACAGCCTGTACTACTGCCAGGCCAAGGCCAGTCCCCTGACTTCGGGTAGTAAAAAAGGGTTCAAATATTTGTTGTCGCAAATGTTCTGGTACGCCGGGGCCGTTATCTTCAACAGCTATCATCACCTGCTGTGGATTAGCGGTATCTAAACGGGCTTCCAGTTTCAAAACTGCACCTTGCTCAATAATTTGCATACTGTTTTGGATTAAGTTCTGAATAGCGCCAGCTAAACTGCGCGGGTTACCGAGAATTTGTATATCAGGTTCCGGCAATTGGATTTGGATCTGACTTTGTTGTTGCTCCACTAAAGCTTCCACGCCGGCAAAAACATCAGTTAACAGACGTTGCAAAGATAAAGGCTCTACCTGTTGCTCGCGGCCTGCCCGGGCAAATAGCAACATGTCATTCACCTGTTGCTCCAGATCGACTAAACGAGCCACCAGCTTATGCTGAAATTGCGCACGGGATTGGGAACTTAGTTTTGGGCTGGTCAGATTCTGGGCATATAACAAAGCCGAGGATAACGGGGTACGAATTTGATGTGCCAGAGACGCCATCATTTTGCCGAGGGTCGACAAACGCTGCAGATGAGCCAGACGACTTTGCAGTTGACGGGTTTCTGTCAGATCGGTCAGCACAATGAGCTGGCCTGCTTCAGGCTCTAAAGAACTTATGGCCAGTTTAACCCTGCGACCATCCTGTAGAGAGACTTCCATACCGTCATCGCTGCGGGGCCTGAAAGAACGGGCTATCACATCCAGCCAGCGTTGTCCTACCAAAGGCTCTCCCAGCATAGAGATCGCAACAGGATTGGCTTCAGCCACATAACCCCTTTCATCCAGCACTATCACAGCTGTAGGCAGATTATTGACCAAATGTTGCAAACGACGGGCCTGGCGAGCCGTATGAATAGCAGTTGCAGTAACCGCAGCGGTAGCAGTTTGTGGCTGCGATTCAGACTGTGATTCTGCTACATATGCATAAGCTTTGGCTGTATTCATAACGTCTCTGCAATTGAATTGACACTAGCCACTCAAATGCACAAGACGTGCCACAATTAAAAATCAATTTAAACCTTATAAAATCAATGAGTTATTGAGCCATTTTTTTGACAATTTAAAGCTCACGCTTGGCTTTCATCCCGCATTAAATTGTATTTACGCATCTTTTCAACCAAAGTGGTACGACGCAAACACAAGATATCAGCGGCTCTGGCTACCACATATTCATGCCGCTCCAGCGCCTGAGTGATAAGAGAGATTTCAAGCTCTGCTAAAAACTCTTTTAAATCCATGCCTTGCTCTGGCAAGATTTCAATGCCAGTTGTCTGTGGAAAAAGTTGTTCCTCTGAGCCTTCCTCTTCATCCTCCTGACTTTGGAATAACTCATTGATTGCATCACGTTCCAGCAAGGCATCAGGATAGACAGGCACATAACTCTCCACGTCCAGGTGACGGTATTTCTGTGGCAACTCAGCCACATCCACCACCTGATTCGGAAACATAATCGCCATGCGCTCAACCAGATTCGCCAGCTCACGCACATTGCCTGGCCAGGAATGCAGCTTTAAACTCGCAAGTGCCCGCTCTGTAAATTTTACTTTGGCGTGCCCTTGTTGCTCAGCGCGAACAATTAACTCCTGCACCAGCAAAGGCAAATCATCAGCTCTGTCACGTAGTGCCGGAGTTTCAATAGGAAAAACGTTAAGGCGATAAAACAGATCTTCACGGAAACGCCCCTCTTCAATCATTTGTTCCAGCGCTCTGTGGGTCGCAGCAATAATTCGCACATCAGCACGTATAGGCTGGCTGCCGCCGACCCTTTCATAAACCCGTTCTTGCAGCACTCTTAACAATTTAACCTGCATAGGTAGAGGCATATCACCAATTTCATCCAGAAACAGTGTGCCCCCCTGAGCGAGCTCAAACCGGCCTTTTCGGGTCGAAATAGCTCCGGTAAACGCACCTTTTTCGTGACCAAACAGTTCGCTCTCTAATAATTCTGCCGGAATGGCTCCACAATTCAGCGGCACAAAAGGTCCCTGATGACGATTCGACAACACATGAATATTGCGGGCGACCACTTCTTTACCTGTGCCGGAATCACCCAGAATTAATACGTTAGCATCGGTTTTGGCGACTTGCTGAATAAGGAAACGGACTTGTTGCATGGCCTGAGTCTGACCGACCATGCCAATAAAACGGGATTGTTCACACTGACCTTTCTGACCGGGCAGCAAACGCTGATATTCCTGACAATCACGCAGCAACTGAGTAAAGGATGCATAAGAAAAGGGTTCTGTCAGCAGACCTACTACGTTAGCTAAACCCAGGTGATGCTTCAGTGTTTCACCAAGCAATAAAAAGGCGCAAGCAGGATAACGGCGGATCAATTGTTCATGATCCTGACTGGATAAAGCCCCCAATAAAATCACAGCCTTTGAATCAGTATCTAAGTACTGGTCCAGTTCGTGATAGTTCAACACCTCGTGAGCTTCAGAGATAAAACTCAACACAGCACCTAAACGAAAGGTACGTTGTTCCTGCTGATCCAGAATATAGAGCTTGTTGGTCATAAGACTCAGACTTTTATTGCTTTTTGACCATTCTACAAAGCTTGTCTGATGTTGCAAGGTAAAACGCTATTTTTTTGACGCTGTGTCAAAAAAATAGCGTTTTAAATGAAGAGAACAACCGAACTGAAACTTAAGCTAAAAGCTTTAATGCCTGCTGCTCTGACACTCTACTCTGACTGATCACTGAGACAGAAGCTTGTTCACGAATACCTGCGGCAACTTGTTCTGTCACTGCCTTGGCATAATCCAGATCCTGAATACGACTGATAGCTTCCTGCTCATTTACATTCTGAGTTTGCAGATTGCGAGCCGTAGATTGCAACGCATTGATCGTAGCCCCCAGATCCGTTCTGTTGTTATCTACAACTTGCGAAGAAGTCTGGATCGATTTCAGTGAGGCTTCCGCACTTTCTGCAGAAGACAAATCTATGCTAAAAGCACCTGAATCTGTTAAGCGGGTAGATAAATCCTGAGTTTTAATACCTATGCTGCCATTGCCTGTACCTACAGGAATGGAACCGTCCTGATCAAAAAGTTTAATGCCGGCAAATTCGGTATTTTTAATCTGATCCTGAATACTGGCAGCATAAGCATCAGCTTGCTTTTGCAGCGCCTGGCGGTCCGATGCGGTCAATAAGCCATTACCAGCCTGCACAGCTAAACGACCCATTTCATTCAAGTTGTCAGTAACGCCTTGTAAGCCTTGATCTGCGACAGTGGCAAGGGAAATACCATCGTATACATTCTGTGTGCCCTGAGCTGAAGCATTTGCACTTTGAGTTAAGCGGTTGGCAATTTGCAAGCCTGCAGCGTCATCAGCTGCGCTGTTGATCCTGCGGGCAGTGGCTAATTTTTTCAGCAGATTTTCAGATTCGTTCGAATTAAATTTCAGCTGGTTTTCATTGGCGAAAGAGCTACCGATTTTCATACTACTACCTCAGGCTATTCCAAAATGGAGTGGCAACGTTTTGAGTTTACCCCAAAAAACCCACATAGCCCAAGCTTTGATCTGTACTTTTTTTACGCAGTTTCATCCTCTTGAACTCATACCAAGCTAAGCTTCTATTTAAAAAGGATTTTTTAATAGTGGAACAAATTATGCTAAGGTTTGTTACAGTGGATACAGATCCAACATGACTGTCAGTTTTATGACACATCAGGGGCGCTTATGTTTGACGGCAAAAATATTTTCATTACAGGTGGCACTGGCTCTTTTGGCCATAAATACACCCAAACTCTGCTGGAACGGTATAAACCCAATAAAATTATTATCTATTCCAGAGATGAGTTAAAACAATATGAAATGCAGCAAAAGTTTAACGCGCCCTGTATGCGTTATTTTATTGGTGACGTGCGGGATCAGGAACGTCTGATCCGTGCCATGCGGGGTGTGGATTATGTCATTCATGCCGCTGCGCTGAAGCAAGTTCCGGCGGCCGAATACAACCCGATGGAATGCATCAAAACCAACATTAACGGCGCTGAACATGTGATCAACGCTGCCATTGAAAATAACGTGGAAAAAGTTATAGCTCTGTCCACCGACAAAGCAGCAAACCCCATCAACTTATATGGCGCCACTAAACTGGCATCAGACAAGCTTTTTGTCGCAGCCAACAACATATCGGGTGGCAGCAAACCGCGTTTCTCTGTGGTGCGTTACGGAAACGTCGTTGGTTCGCGTGGTTCAGTCGTGCCCTTTTTTGAGCAATTAAAACAAAAAGGCACGGACCATATGCCGGTCACTCATCTGGAAATGACCCGTTTTTGGATCAGCCTGCAGCAGGGCGTCGATTTTGTGCTGAAAAACTTCGAGCGTATGCTGGGTGGCGAAATTTTTGTGCCTAAAATTCCATCTATTCGTATTGTGGATTTAGCTAAATCCATAGCTCCTGACTTGCCGATCAAGGAAGTAGGCATTCGTCCAGGCGAAAAATTACATGAAATGATGTGCCCTGGTGACATGTCGTATAACACCTATGAATACGACGACCACTATGTGATAGCCCCATCCATCCAGTTTTCCAACAGGGGCAATAACTTCACCATTAATGCGTTAAAAGAAAAAGGCAAACTAGTCGAGCCAGGTTTTGAATATGTGTCGGATAAAAATCCTCACTTTTTAAGCCCTGAAGAGCTGGTACATTTTAACAGGGATGCGATGTTATGATCCCTTATGGCAGACAGTCGATTAACGATGCAGATATCCAGGCCGTCATTGAGACACTGAGATCCGACTTTCTGACCCAGGGCCCGGCAGTGCCTGCCTTCGAGCAAGCGTTGGCCAGCTATTGCGATGTGCCTTATGCGGTAG
The DNA here is from genome assembly GCF_020217005.1 of Rheinheimera sp. Classification (GTDB taxonomy): domain Bacteria; phylum Pseudomonadota; class Gammaproteobacteria; order Enterobacterales; family Alteromonadaceae; genus Pararheinheimera. The sequence continues at coordinate 7,907 of NZ_JAIWOI010000123.1, forward strand.
CAGTCAATAGTGCCACTTCAGCTTTGCATATCGCTTGTCTGGCGTTGGAGGTGAAACCGGGTGACAGAGTCTGGACCAGCCCTATCAGTTTTGTTGCTTCAGCCAATTGTGCTTTGTATTGTGGTGCTACAGTTGATTTTGTTGATGTGGAACCAGACACAGGCCTGATGTCGGTCAAAGCCTTAGCGGCCAAACTACAACAGGCTGCCGCAACCAATACCTTACCTAAAGTTCTGATCCCTGTGCATCTGGCTGGACATAGCTGTGCTATGCAACAAATTGCGACTTTGTGCCGGCCTTATGGCATCCGGATTATTGAAGATGCGTCGCACTCCGTGGGTGGCTCCTATTTGCAACATAAAAATAGCCAACCGCTAAAAATTGGCAGCTGTCAATTTAGTGACATCACTGTCTTTAGTTTTCATCCTGTTAAAATCATCACGACAGCTGAAGGCGGTGTAGCGCTGACCAAAGATGTAACGCTGGCGGCTCGTATGCAACTATTTCGCAGTCATGGCATTACCCGTAATCAAGATGAGATGACTGAAGTCAGCCATGGCCCCTGGTATTACCAGCAAATAGAGCTGGGGCTGAATTATCGAATGACAGAACTTCAGGCCGCTTTGGGTTTAAGTCAACTGAATAGGCTGGATACTTTTGTCGCCAAACGCCTGGAAGCCGTGGCCCGTTACAAAGTTTTGTTGCAGGATTTACCTGTAGATCTGCCAGAAGAATGCCCTGCCGGTCAGTCGGCCTGGCATTTGTATATCATTAAACTACATGACGAAAATCGCCGCTTGGCTGTATTTGAAGCGCTACGTAGCGCTGGTATTGGTGTGAACGTGCACTACATTCCTATCCATACCCAGCCTTATTATCAGAAACTGGGCTTTCATTGGGGCGACTTTCCGCAAGCTGAAGCCTTTTACAGCAGAATTATCAGCTTACCTTTGCACGCAGATTTAACCGCAGAGCAGCAGCAACAAGTTGCTTTAGCCTTAGATTCCGCAATAAAGGCTGCCTGCAAGGAGTAACGGATGCGACTGGGCATTATTCCGGCACGTGGCGGCAGTAAACGGATACCGCGTAAAAACATCAAAGACTTTAACGGCAAGCCGATGATTGGCTGGTCTATTGAAGCGGCATTAGAATCCTGCTCTTTTGATCAAGTCTGGGTGTCAACCGACGACACTGAAATTGCGGCAGTAGCAGAAAAATTTGGCGCTAAAGTGCCTTTTATCCGCCCTGCAGAGTTAGCCGACGATCACACAGGCACCAGTGCTGTAGTGCGTCATGCCATTGACTGGGCGCTGCAGCATCAGCTTAAACCCGAATTTGTCGCCTGTATTTATGCCACTGCACCTTTGCTTCAACCTTTAATGCTAAAAGAGGCCATGCTGCAATTGCAGCAGGACCTGACTTTGGATTATGTTTTTTCTGGCTGTCGTTTTAGTTTTCCTATTCAGCGCGCTTTATATAGGACTGAACAAGGCAGAGTCCAAGCTGTAGATCCCTCTTCTATCCCAAAACGCTCACAAGATTTGCCAGAAACCTTCCACGATGCGGGTCAATTTTATTGTGGCCGCACTCAAAGTTGGTTGGACGCAAAACCAGTGTTTTCGCCAAGCTCTTATTTGTATGAGCTGCCGCAGCATCTGGTTCAGGATATAGATACTGCAGAGGACTGGCTGCGCGCTGAATTGTTGCATCAACTGCTGTTAAGGCAAGCATGACTGCCCGCAAAACAGCTTTGTTTCGGGTCGATGCATCCGCAGTGATAGGTTCAGGCCATCTGATGCGTTGTCTTACTTTAGCTAAAGCCTTGCAGCAATCGGACTGGCAAGTGCAATTTGCCTGCCGTGCTCACCCGGGGCATTTAATTCAATGGCTGCGCGAACAAAAGTTTGACATCATCGCACTGCAACAGCCTATACAGACCCAAGCGACAGGTTATGCCGCATGGCTCGGCGTGACAGAACAGCAGGATGCGGCTGAACTTATTGCGCAACTGCAAGCGCCAGTGGATTTAATAGTGATAGATCATTACGGTTTATCCAGCATTTTCGAGCAGGCCATGACAGGTTTTTACCAAAA
>NZ_JAIWOI010000124.1 GCF_020217005.1 Rheinheimera sp.
GCTTTTGGTGATTGATGATTTAGCCAACAGACTGCATCAGTGTGACTATCTGCTGGATCAAAACCTGTATCCGGATATGCACAGTCGCTACGACAGCCTGGTCAACAAAGAAGCTCAGTTGCTGCTTGGCCCTTCCTATGTGTTGCTGCGCCCTGAGTTTGCTCAGTATCAGCGCACCGCACAGCTGCAACCAGCACGATTTTTAGTCTTTTACGGTGGCACAGACGAGCTGAATTTAACCAGTCAGACGATAAAAGCCTTACAGCAACTTCAGAAAACCGACTTTGCTGCCGATATAGTGATAGGACTTGCCAATCCGCACAAAGCAGAACTTGAACAACTTTGCGCTGACGACCAGCGTTTGACTTTGCATATTCAGACCCCGCATATGGCAGAGTTGATGAGCAAAGCCACTTTAATGATTGGTGCTGGCGGTTCTACCCATTGGGAGCGCTGTGCTTTGGCCTTACCTGCTTTGGTCGTCACTTTGGCAGACAATCAGGTCGCCAGTACATTAGCTTTGGTTGAAGCCGGGGTTTGTACTTATCTTGGGCGTGGTGAAGATCTGACAGTGACACAACTAACCGACGCAATACAGCAACTGTTGGATAATCCAGAGCAACTGGAAAAAATGTCAGACCAAGCCGGGCAACTGGTACCACAAGGCGGCGGTTGTGCTGCTATTGTAGAGCGACTTACTAACGAAATTCAGGCGCAACATTAAGGCCTTAGCAGTACAGGAACACAAAGATGAGCAACTCAGCTTTTCAGGACATTCAGTTAGGTCAGCATAAAGTAGGGCCTTCTCATCCACCTTTAATTATTGCTGAGCTGTCCGGCAATCACGATCAGTCGCTGGAAAAAGCGTTGGCGATGATAGATGCAGCTGCAGCGGCCGGTGCTCAGGCCATTAAATTACAAACCTACACAGCAGATACCATGACGCTGGATATAGACACTGGCGAGTTTTATATCGAAGATAAAAACAGCCTCTGGCATGGCACGACCTTGTATAAGCTGTACCAGATTGCCTACACCCCCTGGGACTGGCACAAAGCTATCTTTGAGCGAGCCAAAAGCCATGGCATGTTGGCGTTCAGCACCCCTTTTGATTTAACTGCAGTGGATTTTTTAGAATCGCTGGATGTGCCTTGCTACAAAATCGCCTCTTTTGAAAATATCGACCATCCGCTGTTGGCTGCAGTGGCGAAAACCGGTAAGCCGGTGATTATGTCCACCGGCATGGCCAGCCAGTCAGAACTGGCTGAATCTGTTGAAGTATTAAGAGCAAACGGCTGCAAAGAGTTAATTTTACTTAAATGCACCAGCAACTACCCTGCCCGTCCTGTCGATGCCAATTTATTAACTATTCCACATTTAGCTCAGCTGTTTCAGTGCCAGGCCGGTTTATCGGATCACACCACTGGTATTGGTGTCTCTGTGGCTGCCGTCGCTTTAGGCGCTACTGTGATTGAAAAACATTTTGTTTTGGACCGTAGCGAAGGTGGTGTCGATGCGGAGTTTTCTTTAGAACCAAACGAGCTGAAACAACTGGTGGAAGAAACGGCTAAAGCTAAAGTGGCCTTGGGTCAGGTCAATTATGGCTGCACCGAAAAAGAAATCGCTTCACGCAAACACCGCCGATCTTTGTATATAGCGGCCGATTTAAAAGCCGGAGATAAGCTAACCACTGAAAACTTACGCGCTATCCGGCCAGGTTTAGGTTTACCGCCTAAATACCTGCCGATGCTGCTGGGCAAAACAGTGACTAAAGATGTGGCCCGCGGCACAGCCATGAGCTGGGATTTAGTTTGATGCAACAGACTTCACAGATGTGGCATAGCGATGAAGTCTCCGCCTTTAATGTGCAGCTCAAACCTTTGCAGCAGGATGATTTGGCACAAGTGCTGATCTGGCGCAATAGCCCGGAAGTCAGCAGCCAGATGCTGGATCAGACTGAAATCAGCGCAGAGCGCCAGCAGCAGTGGTTCGAACGTGTATCGTCTGACCGACGCCAGATGCAGTTTGTGATTTATTATAAAAACCAGAAGGTTGGTGCCTGTAATTTAAAAAGCCCAACGGCTTTGGCTGTGGCAGAATGTGACAGTGTCGAAACCGGTTTTTATTTAGGTGAGGCCAAATACCGCGGCACTATACTGGCCTTTTTTGCCGCCTTAGCGCTAAACCAGTATGCGTTTGAACAGCTTGGCGTCAAGCTATTAAAGGCGCAAGTAAAAAGCAGCAATAGCGCCGCCTTACGTTTTAATCAACAATTAGGTTATCAGCCTGATGCGCTGCAGCCTTCAGACGGAATGGTCGCCATGACTTTAGTGCCACAAGCACACCAAAACGCTGCCGCCAAATTTGCAACTTTTATCCGGAATTAATATGAGCAACGATCTTATCCAAACCAACACAGCCAAATTGACAGCAGCTTTTGCCAGCGCTTTAGTAGTGGCAGAAACTCAAATTCATGATGATTTGGCCTATAACAGCATCAAAGAGTGGGACTCTACCGCCCATATGTTGCTGATTGCCGAGCTGGAGAATGCGTTTAATCTGATGCTGGATACCGACGATATTATTGATATGAGTTCGGTAGGCAAAGCCAAAACCATACTGGCTAAATACGGGGTTGCATTCTGATGGCTGCTTGTCAATGAGCAACAAAACGCCTGTTAGCCTTATTACAGGTGCCAGCCGCGGCATAGGCCGGGCGACTGCTGTCGCGTTGGCTAAAGCAGGCCACGAGCTGATTTTAGTGTCACGTGATGCAAAAGCTTTAGAACAAGTGCAGGCCGATTGTCAGGCGTTAGGTGCTTTAGTCACTATACATGCTGTGGATTTAACAGACCGCGATGCGGTGACAGCTTTATTTCGTCTGATCCAGACAACATTACAAGACAAAGCTTTAAGCCATCTGGTGCACTGTGCAGGCCAAATGCAGGATGCGTTATTGGCCATGACCCGCCTCACTGATCTGGATAAGCTGCTGGCACTCAATGTGGGTGCGACGGTGCTGCTGTGTCAGCTGGCCAGCAAACTGATGGTACGCCATAAAGCTGGGCATTTAGTGCTGTTATCGTCCAAAGTGGCGGAGTCAGGCTCTGCCGGTCAGGCTGTGTATGCTGCAACCAAAGGTGCGGTATCCTCTTTAGTCAAGTCATTGGCCAAAGAGCTGGGCCCCACAGGTATTCGCGTCAATGCGGTAGCACCGGGTTTTATCGAAACCGATTTAACAGCCCATTACAGCAACGATAAAAAACAACAACTCAGAGCACAAATCAGCCTGGGCCGTTTAGGCCAGGCCGATGAAGTAGCGCAAGTGATCGAATTTTTATGCTCGGAAAAAGCCCGTTATATCACTGGTCATATTCTGGCTGTGGATGGTGGTTTTAGTTTATGAGCAAGGCTAAAGATCGCCTGAGCTTTGCCCACAGGCTGGAACAGTTTGGCAATGCTATAGCCCTTCGGCTGCCAGATGGCAGCACCATCAGTTACCTGCAACTGGCGAAACTGGCCGACAGCTACAGCAGTACGTTAGACAGCATGGTGCCGCAGCAGACTTTGCTGGCGCTGCGTTTTAACTCCGGCTTATCGGCTGTAGTGGCATATCTGGCCGCCCTTCGCAGCGGTAAAGCACTGTTAGTGCTGGCACCGGATTTAAGTGACAATCAAACTCTAGCCTTAGTCGAGCGCTTGCAGATTGCTGCTGTGATCCAACCTTCAGGCGATATTCAGTTGACTGGTCGTCAGCATCAGGTGCGGCCCGATTGTGCTCTGTTATTGAGTACCTCAGGCAGCTCAGGCTCACCCAAATCAGTGATGCTTTCGCTTGCCAATATCGAAGCCAATGCCCGAGCTATTTGTGCTTATTTACCGATAGAGCCAACAGACACAGCTATTACTGCGCTGCCGCTGCATTACTCTTATGGCTTGTCGGTGCTGAACAGTCATTTATACCGGGGAGCTTCGGTATTACTGACTGAAGCCCCTTTAATGAGCAAAGACTTCTGGCAACAAACCAGAGACTTCAACATCAGCAGCTTACATGGCGTGCCTTTTAGTTATGAGCTGTATCGCCAGCTGCGGCTGGAACGTATGCCCCGCCCTGCGCTGCGTTATCTGACTCAGGCCGGTGGCAAACTCAATAGCAGCCTGACAGACTATGTGCAGCAACTCTCAAGTACGCTGCAAAAGCCGGTTTATCTGATGTATGGCCAAACCGAAGCCACAGCCCGTATCGCTTATTTACCGCCAAAGCTTTTGCAACAGCATGCTGATTGCATTGGTGTCGCTATTCCGGAAGGCGAATTGCTGCTACGTGATCCTGTTAGCAAAATGCTGATCACCGAAGATTTGGTGCAGGGCGAGCTCTGTTACCGTGGCCCTAATGTGATGTTAGGTTATGCATCATCAGCGGCCGATTTAAGCAGTGATACAGTGCTGACGGAATTAAGCACCGGAGATTTAGCAGAACGCCTGCCCAATGGTTTGTACCGTATTGTCGGGCGCTTAAGCCGTTTTTTAAAACTTCAGGGCAAGCGATTACAGCTGGATCATCTGGAGCAACAACTTGCAGTGTTCACAGACCCTGTCTGCTGCGCTGGTACAGACGATTTGTTAGTAGTGGCTTACACCGCGCAAAAACCGGAGCTCAGAGAGCAGCTGCAACAGCATTTACGCGAACAACTGCAGCTGCATCCTGCTTTATTTAAAGTACTGCAACTGCATACCTTGCCTGTGCTTGCCAATGGCAAAGCTGATTATCAGGTGCTGCTATCGCTTGCGATGGAGACTTCAGATGCTGATTGAGCATGAGCCTTATAGCCTGAATGCAGCTGAAAAACAGCCTTTATTGCTGGCTGAACTCAATGCGCTGACGTTGCATCATCAGCAGCATTGCTCCCCCTATCAGCACCTGGTGAAGGCGCAGTGGCCTGCTTTTGTAACAGCGAACCAAAGCGCACAACTGCCTTATCTGGCGGTGCGGCTGTTTAAGCAGTTAAAACTGCAATCTGTGCCGGATGCAGAGGTGTTTAAAGTGCTGTATTCCAGCGGCACTACAGGCACCCCATCCCGTATTGTGCTCGACAGCGCCACTGCGGCCATTCAATCCAAAATTCTGGTGAAAATTATGCAGCACTGGCTGGGCAAAGCCCGTTTGCCTATGCTGATCATCGACCATCCGGGCGTGATTAAAGATCGCAGCAATTTCTCCGCCCGCGGCGCTGGTATTCAGGGGTTGTCCTTTATGGGCCGCAACCATTGTTATGCCTTAAATGACGATATGAGCATTAACTTTGAAGCCCTGGAGCAGTTTTGTCAGCAGTTTGGCGATGGTCCTGTGTTTGTGTTTGGTTTTACTTTTATGGTCTGGCAGTTTTTTATTCAGCAATTAAAACAGCAGCAAAAAACCATTTCCTTGCCGCAGGCGGTGTTACTGCATAGCGGAGGCTGGAAAAAACTGCAGGATCAGGCGGTCGACAATAGCACCTTTAAACAGCAGGTACTGACCCAAACCGGCATTAGCAAAGTGCATAATTTTTACGGTATGGTCGAGCAAGTGGGTGCTATTTTTGTGGAATGTGAACAAGGCCATCTGCACTGCCCCAGTTACGCTGATGTTCTGGTGCGTACACCGGGTAGCTGGCAAACAGCTGCTGTGGGTGAAGAAGGTGTGCTGCAGTTAATTTCCACTTTGCCACGCAGCTATCCGGGCCATAGTTTGTTATCAGAAGACCGCGCTGTACTGTTAGGGGAAGACAACTGCCCTTGTGGCCGACCGGGTAAATATTTCCATATTTTAGGCCGCTTGCCGCAGGCCGAAGCCCGGGGTTGTAGTGATACATTTTTTCCATCAGCCAAAGAGCGAACCACGCCATGAGCTGGATCATTTTAAACCCACCCACTATCAAAGCCGAACTGCAGCAACCTTTTGCAGAACAGGATTTTGCTTATTGCCAGGCCTTGTCGGAAGCTTTATTAAAAGCCCCCCAAAGCAGGGATTTTCCGGATTTAATAGCGCTGGGGTTCTGGTTACGGCAGGCCAATTTAAAACCTTTGTTGGCGCCTTATCAGCATTCGCAGCATTTTATCCGCCAGCCTTTAGGTTTGGTGTTTCATAGCGCCCCCGCCAATGTCGACAGCTTATTTGTCTACTCTGGTATTTTAAGTTTGCTTTGTGGCAATAAAAACGTCATTCGTTTATCCAGCCGCAGCGGCGGCAGCACAGCGGTATTGATAGAAAAAATCCGGGCTCTTGCCGAACTATTTCCAGCGCAAAACGCCCGGTTTCAACTGGTGCAGTGCAGTTATGACAGCGCTGAACTCAAAGCTTTAATTAGCACAGTAAATGGCCGGGTGTTGTGGGGCTCTGATCAGGCCATCCAGGCGCAGCGCCAGTTAACCATGCCTGCACACGCCCGAGAGCTGAGTTTTGGTCATAAATTCTCGTTATGCTTAGTAGGCGCAGAGGCGGTGCTTGCTACCAATCACGAGCAGTTGCAACAGTTGGTGCAGTTGTTTTACCGCGACCAACTGACCTTTGCTCAACAAGGCTGCTCTTCGGCCAAAGCTGTTCTGTGGTTGGGTGAAGCTGCACAAGTACAACAAGCACAGCAGCGGTTTTGGCCAGCTTTAACAGAGCTTATAGAGCACAAGCAGCCACTCAATAGCAGTGAGCAGTATCAGGCCTTAGCCACAGCGCAGCAGTTGATTATGAGCAGTGAACAACAGCTGATGCTGACACAGCAACACAGCATTTCCCGTGTAGCAGTAAACACTCTTGAGCCAGTGTTTATCGACCAACATCAGGGCTGCGGTTTATTCCTCGAACTACAACTTTCAGATCTTACGCAGTTAAACCCTATGCTGACTCAGGCGCATCAAACCTTAACGGTTTGGGGTGTGGAGCCTGGCTTGCTAAAAAACTGGCTGACGACTGCACATACAGGCATTGATCGAGTGATGCCGGTTGGACAAGCGCTAAGTTTTAGCCCAGATTGGGATGGAGTGAATTTGATAGAGCAGTTTAGCCGGAAGGTGGTGTCTACTTTTTAAGACTGATGTTGCAGTTGCTGCAGATACTGAATAAGCACAGGGCAACACTCAAGGTTCACCATACTGAATTTTTGCTGCAACGCCTGACGCTTAGCTGCAAAACGGTCGGATGCTAAATCCAGCGCCATTTGCTCCAGCAACTGGTCGAAATTGTCCGCCGTGCTGCCTGCAATAAAATCCTCTTTGCCGATAGCAAACTGACCTCGCACTTGAGCGTACCGCTCTATGTCATAGATAAAATGCAGCACCGGCTTATTGCAAAGCAAAAAGTCAAAAGCGACTGAGGAATAATCGGTGATCAGCAAATCCGCATCCGCCAGCCAGGGATAGACATTAAAACGGCCTGGATAGTGGAAAATCCGATCACAGCCCTGCTGCTGGCGCAGTTCATCAAAAGGCGCCAGAAAAGGATGAGTTTTCATCATAAACACCGCATTGTGCTCAAGCAGAAATTGCTGCAACTTTACCCAGTCAATAGGGTGATTATTCTGGCCGTTATCACGATAGGTTGGCATATACAGAATCAATTTTTTGCCCGATCGCAGCTGTTGCAATTGCTCAAGCGGTAAAGCGTTAAACCAGCAACGATCGGCAGGAGTCTGCAGCAAAGCATCATTGCGTGGATAACCAAAATCCAGATAATGCCGGGCTTTAAACATGCCGGGAAAAATCTGCTGATTAAACCAGCTCGAGCTGGAGACAAAAGCTTCATCCAGAATATGGGGAAAATGTTTATTGCCCGCTAAATGCTTAAAAGGCAAACCATGCCATAGCTGTACAACTTTGGTTTGAGTTCGAAGGCGGTTAAACACTGGATCAGTAGACTCATGATCCAGCACCAGCACTTTAGCTCGTTGCAGCAGCCAGCGTACTTGCCATGGCGAATCGACTTGTGCCGGATGAAAACACCGCTGGGCATCTTTAACCACTAAATAGGCGTTCTTACCCAACTTATCATGTTCGGCAAAAGCAACCAGCACATTGCTGTCGGCATACTTTTCGGCGTAATAGACCACAGGGCCCTTGGGTATAAGGTCCAGCAAGGAGGCCATCAGGTCATGCATCAGAGTTTTGAGTTTTTTCAGAACAGAAGCTGCTTTGTAAGGTTTAAACTGCAACGGGTTTTGCCCGGTACAAAACCAGATTTTTCTGGCGATAAAACCATTCGCCTGCATGCCTTGCGCTATTTTTTGCTGATAATCACTAGGAGCAATCAGCACCGCATCATGGGGTTTACTTTGCGAGACGTGATTACAGACATCAGGCCCCTGCTTCAGGTTATCCACCATACCCAGCACAGTAGCGCCTTGCTGTTGCATTAACAGCGCAAGGTTCCTGCCGGCTGGGTTATCCGGAGCTATATACAGGCGTTGGCCCTGCCAGTCTTTGGCTTCACGTTGTATCAATCCAGGAAGTCCCGTTTCAGCTGCATAAAGACCTGAATAGCTTTTTTCAGCTCAGTAGACGAGACATTATCAGTGCGTGGTAAATACACCACCTCACAGTACGGCTTTAAAAAATCAAACTTACCCTGCCAGTCCGAGCCCATCACAAACAGATCCACCTTGTGCTGTTGCACATCACTGATTTTTTGCTCCCAGTTTGACTCGGCAATGACTTCATCGACAAAACGCACAGAACGTACCAGCTCTACCCTGTGCTCAAAAGGCATTAGTGTAGTTTTGCCTTTAGTGGCATTAAACTCATCGGTAGAGACAGCCACAATCAGCTTGTCTCCTAACTCCCGCGCCCGTTTCAGCAAATTCAGATGACCAATATGAAACAGGTCAAAGGTACCGTAGGTTAATACTGTTTTCATACCTGACTCCCACCTTAAGGACTAAGCTTGTTGTTACAGCAGCCAGTATCGTTCTCCATATTACCTAGAAGGCGACTCAGATTTAACTAACGCATAAAGCAACATAAAACCAAATATACTGTGAACGAAGCACAGTACACAAATGTTATGGTTTTTTATCGGCTTGGTATCAAAATACTGTAGCCTGACCTCATTAATTGTCGCCATGGTTTTTATTTGTGGTTAACGCCCTTAAGACCTTCAAAAAAGAGTCGATATAGCATCGGTAGACTGATCTCAATCAAGTCATCAAAAACAATGCAGCTCATACCCAAACGTAAAAAGTTAGGGTATTTTGGAGTGCTATGCTGCAGACAAGAATTGCACACTGTACAGTCTGAGCAGATGTATTCTATTTTCAATGGTGGATAACGGAACAGAATTGATGAAACAAATCTATCTTTATGGCACTGGCAGTAAAGCCTTGCAGTGGTTACCTGTACTTGCGCTGCATTACCGCATAGTAGCTTTTGTGGACAGCAATAAGGATCGCAGTGGTAGCCACTTGCTGGGCCTACCCGTGGTACATAGCTCAGAAATTAACTCTAAGCAGTGTGACCTGATTGTAATCGCAAGTAGCTTTGTCGAAGCAATACAACACCAACTGGCAATGGATGGCTGCTCTGCAGGCATAGAGATAGAGCAACTACCAGAGTTACAAAGTCAATTTGAGCAGTACCGGAATATGCTGCATCAATACCGGTCGCAGACATTTCAACATTTAACTGATATCAAATTAAATGAACAACATTTGTCAGACGCAAAGCTAATCAGTGATCGACATACTTTATTGGGTTTACTGCCTAAGCAAGGGATATGTGCTGAGTTGGGGGTGGCAAATGGCGATTTTACTGAGGCAATTTTTGGCATCAATCAACCGAAAAAACTGCACTTAGTAGATATCTGGCAATCCGAGCGCTATAACGATGATTTATATAACAATGTTTGCCGGAAATTCGATACCCAACTCACATCAGGACAGTGTCAGATTCATCGAAAGCTGTCGACGGAAGCCGTACTTGATTTTCCTGACAGCTATTTTGACTGGATCTACATAGATACAACCCATAGCTACAAGCT
>NZ_JAIWOI010000125.1 GCF_020217005.1 Rheinheimera sp.
GACAAAAGAGGAACTGACTCTATACGCCAGCAAAATTAAACCTGATGGTGTTATAGCAGGTCATGATTACACTATGGGCAACTGGCGCTCTCAACTCAGGTACGGCGTAATGGAAGCGGTGCATGAATTTTGTCAAACTGCAGGCTATCGAATCAAATACCTGACGATGGATTTGTCTGAAAATCAGAGTTTTGTTATTGAAAAAATAGTTTGATTCCAGAGGGGCTAAGGCCCCTCTGTACTTTCAGGACTTGCCCAGAAGCTTCATAAGCGATTCTGCGACAAAATCTTGTTGAGTTTCAGAAATCCCAACCCAAAGTGGCAAGCGGATTAATTGTGCAGACAACAGATCTGTATTGCTCATGTTCCCCTCGACCCGACCAAATTTCACGCCTGCAGGTGCGGAATGCAAGGGGACATAGTGAAATACAGCGCCTATACCTAAAGCTTTTAATCCGTCAAGCACAGGCTGACGATCTAAAGCTGGATTCAACACCACATAATACATGTGAGCGTTGTGAACACAGTCAGAAGGAATTACAGGGCGACTTAACAATCCCATACGTTCAGCATCTGCAAAATGTGCATGGTAGTAGTTCCAACTGCTGAGCCGGCGGCTGGTAATTTGTTTTGCTTCTTCTAATTGTGCCCACAAAAAAGCCGCAATCAGTTCTCCAGGCAAAAAGGAAGAGCCATGCTCCTGCCAGGTGTATTTATCAATTTCTCCACGGAAATACTGACTTCTGTTGGTGCCTTTTTCACGAATAATTTCAGCGGCGGTTGCATAGCGGACATTATTAACTAACAAGGCGCCCCCCTCACCTGAAATGACATTTTTTGTCTCGTGAAAGCTGAACGCCCCTAAATCGCCCATACTGCCCAGAGTCCGGCCTTTATAAGACGACATCACGCCCTGAGCGGCGTCTTCTACCACAGCAAGCTCATATTTTTTAGCCAATTGCAATATGGTGTCCATTTCACATGAAACACCTGCGTAGTGCACCGGCACTATAGCTTTGGTTTTGCTGGTAATAGCAGGAGCAATCAGCTGCTCATCAATGTTCAGAGTATCAGGCCTGATATCGACAAACACAGGTACTGCGCCTCTGAGCACAAAGGCGTTGGCCGTGGATACAAAAGTGTAGGATGGCATAATCACTTCGTCGCCGGGCTGAATATCCAACAACAAAGCGGACATTTCTAATGCCGCAGTGCATGAATTTGTAAGCAACGCGCGCTCTGCCCCAGAGTATTGCTGTAACCATTGATGGCATAAAGCAGTAAAAGGTCCATCACCTGCCAGGCGGCCGTTAAAATGACACTGTGCTATGTTGTACAGCTCTTTGCCTGTCATGTAAGGCCAGTTAAAAGGAATTTTCATATGCACCTCACTCAGAGATAATCCCGGTAAGCCGGACCTGTATTAAAGAGCAAATCAATCACGGATACGCCATGAACAAAAGGCTGATGTAACTGAGTATAAGGGCGATAGCCAGAATAATTCATCCAACCGACTTCTATACCTGCAGCGGTAAATAACGACTGATCCAGATAAGACATCGCACTAGGGCCGCTTAAATAGCGATCAGCCTGCAGTTGCTGCGCCAGTTGGATCAAGCGTTCATTACGATCTCCGGTCAATAGGTAATCTTCAGCACGGACTATTCGGGTGCTTATCTGCATCAGCTGGCACAAAGTGCGCAGCAAAGCTTCATTTAATGCAGATAAAGACTGCCATTGCTGGCGGTACAGTAGAGAGAGTTCGGCGCCATACATGTCAAAATAACGAGCCCTCCCGTATTGCTGCTCAATAGTACGCCAGTGCTTAGATTGCCAGCGTTGATCAGCGATTTGAATCTCATTAATGAGCTGTCCAAGATGCAGGTGTCTGACTGGCACAGTTAACCAGCTAACGCCCTGCGAAGTGAGGACTTTATTTCTGTTGCGCCAATCGTTTTTTGTGTACTGAACTGTGTCATACAGTACAAAAATGTCAGCTTTACGGATTAAATCAAAATAACCTTTCCAGGGTATGTAGTTGGATTGGCATACCGCAAGAGTTGTCATAGGCAGATGCCTTCTCTGTTATGTTCAGAAACACAGCTGGCCGGCGTTCCAAGGTAACGGGATCCTGCGTCTGACGACTTTAACAACAAAGAGTTTGCACCAAGCAACGTTTCATCAGCGACAATAATTTGCTGAGCTACAACACTGCTAAAACCCAAAAAGCATCTGTCACCTACATGACATTCGCCGCCAAGTACGCTGTGGGCGGCAAAAAAATTGTGGTGCCCGATCTGAGAGTCATGGCAAATTATGGTACCACTCCAGAAGATATTATGATTGCCAATATGACAAAATGGTTCTATTACAACCGCCGGAAATACAATGCTGTTCTCACCTAAATACACGGTCTGGTCTATGTAAGCTTCAGGACTGAGGTAACTATAAAAAATACGGCCATCTTGTTTCAGGCGATCGAACAGCTCTGCTCTTCGCCTCATATTGGCATATCCTACCGCAATCAAAAATTGTAGCCCTGTATCAAGCACTAGGTGGTCAATGTCTTGATAGGGATAAACAGGTTTGCCACAGAACTCTGGCTGAGACAAAAATTCACGATCGACAGCGAATCCTCTTACATAGCTGTCAGTTGACGCATCAATCCAATGCGCCAAAATTTTAGCCAGGCTCCCCGTCCCCACTATAATAACAGGTATACGCATTTACTCTTGCCCCGGCTTGTATAAGCGTTGATCTGCGGGCAAGTAGAATTCGTCAAGACTCGCGGGCATTCTGACATTCATCCCAATCAGTTTGCGGCCATTTTCTCCTAATGATTCTATTTGCTGCTTAGTCATCAGTCGTGGAAAATCAAATCGTTGTCGCATATAGGGTCTGCACAGATTGATGGTTAAAGCATGCCTTGTGTGTTGTGTGTTGTTAACCCCAGCGGCATGTACGAGCCTCGCATTAAAAAGAATCAAGTCGCCTTTACTGCAAACAAGACGCTGAGCTCGTGCATAGAATTCTTGTTCAGCAGGTAGCTCAGACATTCGATGAGAGCCGGCTAGATAAAAAGTTGCGCCATTTTCCAGCGTAAAATCATTGAGCGGAATAATGACACCGATGTTACTGACATAATCAGGGATAAAACGCGGGCAATCGACATGGATCCTCGTGCCATAATTACCCTTTTTGGGGGGCAGGCTCGATGACTGATAGGCGTAGACAATACAATGTGGTGTAAACAACTCTGACAAATAGTTATTCAGCGCACTGTGGTCCAGCAGTGCCAACATGTTTTTGCCACGTGTCATACAGTTGTGAACCATACCCGCATCGAATACATCTGGCCGCAATTGATGATCTTCGTCTATGGCAACTTCAAGTTCAGCTAAGAGTTGCTCAATCAGATCAGCATGAAACACCGAAGGAACCACTACAGCCCCGACGGTATTAAACTGCTGCTTTATCCGTTCTAACTCTGTCATCACTTAAAACCTTTTACTTGGTCAGAATAAATCTCAGATACTTATAAAAATGAGCTGAGACTGGCAACATAGATTGTAGATACTGATCAATGATTTGCGCATAACCTTCGGGCTGCTGGTTTACCCAGAAGCCCTGATCAACATACCACTCATACTCTACTTCCACTGTCCTGAAGCCTAGCAACTTTGCATAATCAAGCACTTCTTGTGCCTGAAAGCCCTTAGCCAGAGTTTTACCAGGTTCGGCCTGAGCGAGCGCTGTAGCATCCAATCCAAACTGCTGCTCATAGTTAGAGCCGTTGTCCAATGCGCCTTCGATTTCCCTTCGGAGTATTACAGAGCGTTGCTCTGGCTCTAATACTGCACTGGCCTGCAGCATCGAATGTATAAATTCACGATTTGGATTCAAATCGGTATACAGCACACCGCCTGGTTTTAACACGCGGTAGGCTTCCTGTAAAAACTCCCGATAATCGAACAGATGATCCATAAAAGAATAGGCGGTGGCAAAATCAAACTGGTTTTCTGCAAATGGTGTTTTTTCTGCTAATGCTTCCACCAGTTTGATATTGCCAGGGCTTAAATCCACCTGAGCCATCATCTCCCTGGTGATATCTACCCCCACCACTTCATCAAACAAATCGTGGCTCAATGCAATAATAAAACCCGTACCACAACCAAAATCGATCATCTGTTTTTTGTTAGATAATCCGGATGTAAGCCGCAGCAAAATGCCTCTGACCTTTTGCTGATTTTCAGGCCTGAAATGTGGGCTTTTCTGGTATTCATTAATTCCTACCAAAAATGAGTGTACATAACGGTTTGACTCTAAAGTCTTTTCTCTTAAATCATTGTCATTTGACATTGTTATACCTCTTCCAGTACAAGATCCTGGCCAAATTCAAAACTAAATATCACCGTCAAATCCCGAACCAAACGTTTAACAGAAAAATAATCACTAATGATCTGATGGTTTCTTTTTGCCGCACTATCAGCCATAGGTGAAAAACGAATATTATCAACAGGATAAAGTTCAACACCTATTCGATTAAAAAATGACCAGGTCGAAACACGGGTATCCAGATACACCTTCCTTCCCTGTCCCAATAAGTTCACCAGGTTGCCCATGCCATGTTGGCGTGGCGAGGGTAAGATAGCCATATTTACCTGATCTAACCATTGCAGGTACTGATCAAGTGGCACATAGTCAAGCAATGGCATAAAGCGTTCGCCAAAACACAACTTTCCGTGCTCAGCGACAGTTTTGATGTAGTCTAAATCTCCTCGAGGGTAAACTAATGGGCAAAAAATCTGTAGCTCTCCGTCGTCATTGGCTTTCAACATATCTAAATACTCAATGTGCTGATTTTCTCTGACAGCTGAATGCCCTAGCAGGATTCGGCAGTTTCCTGCAGATTTTGCACTTAAGTCATCACCGTGAAACAGCGTTGTATTGTAAAAAAAGCTACGGATATGTCGGCCAGTCACTCCATACATGGACCTGACCATAGTCATTTCCTCATCAAGAATATTAACCAAATAAGGAACATGTCGCATCACGTACCTATGGTCATCGTTGTACATCTCAGGGTAATAAAAATCACCGCCCCACATCACCCAAATTGATTTCTGCAGATAGTCAGGATGTTCACACAAAATTCTGTGAACTTTGTCACGCTTTAAACCATGCAGAATAATTTTGTCCGATTGAGCCATATATCCGCGTAACACTTCAAAATCATCGTCTGTATGTAAAAATTCGGCGCCATGTTCAGGCGTCAAACCATATTGGTAACGCTTACTGGTAATGAAAGTGAACTTGTGATTTGTAGCATCAAAATGTTTAGCAACGAAATCGATAAATGCCGGTGTAAACTTATCTAATGTCATGATATGTAAAATCATTTCTAAAATCCTGCAAGCCAGTTGCTTGCTGTTATCTCGTTAATTTAGTACCAGGTACTACGACACCGGCAACTCACACTCTTTTTCACTGAGTAATGCAGGGCCACACAGCTTATCAAGATAAGCTTTGACCCATAAAACTCTTGGGTACAAGGATTGAAATTCATTAAGACAAAACATGACTCTTTCGCCGCTGGGAAAAAGGTTCAGCAGGAACTGTATTTTTTCCGGAGCGCCAACCCGGCACAACTCAAAACTGAAATGCACCATTTTCTCAGTTGGCTCCAATTGCTGTTTCAGATAACCGACCAGATAATGATTCAGCAGTGCTTCCACAAGAAACTGACTTTCATGCCGGAACTTATGATGCAGATTATTCAGAAATGCGTTGGGGTGCCTTTGCCACAATGCCTTGATCAAACTTTTCGTCATAGGCTGAAAACCATGGCTGATCATTATGTGATGCTCAGGTTTAAATCCCTCAAGCTGCGCTGAAGCTAAAACGCCCTGCTGAAACAAAGTGAGTGTTTTCTGCTCAGAAAACGATACCCAGTCTCCATAGGTCACAGGCAATCCATTTTTTTGAAAGAAAAAGCTTTTATCAACGGCATGACCAAACATAAAGTCATCGTTCGCATAAATAAAGTGTTCAGAAAGCTGTGGAATACGGCCGATTAAACTGGCGATGGCCCTTGTGTTAAAACTTGGCAGATACGTCTCATAACCAGAGAATAACTGTTCATGATCAATAATCTCGATTCTGTCTTGGGATATAAGGTTTTGCTGCAAAAACTGCGGGAATTGTTTGTCTACAACTAACCAAATTTTTCTATACCAGGGTGCATGTTGCTTGATAGAGCGCAGACAATATTTTAGCTCATCGGTCTGATTAAAACGCAATGGACTGGTAGATTGTTCAGCATTGATTTCAGAGTGAAGCCTGAAATCATTCAGGTAGTGAGCCCTCTTTGCCTGATGCGTAGGGTCTTGGCCATCAACCCAAAGAATCACAAAATCTACGTCAATCATTCAGAACCTATGATGTCAAATACCTGTGCAACCAGTCAGCATAAATAGTTATCGGCATCCTCAAACATATACTTTAATTTGGGGCTAACCTGTCACCAACCAACTAAATTCAAATCACAAGGATTTGATCAAGCATTGGTTTTATTAAACAGATAGTTGACACTGACCTGATCCAATTCAAAAGGATGCTCAGTATAGAGCTGATAAGCACGTGTCAAATACTCTCTCCACAATACCAATACCTGATTAAAGGTCTGCAGGAATTCAGGATGCTCATCGCTGATATTAGCGGCAAGTTTGGTCATCACTCCGGCCATATAGTTAGAGCTGCCGTGAAATAAGCAGAAGGTGATGTCTTTATCTTTCACCGCCCTCTTGCGTAGCAGCTGCCACTGTGCAGCAATCATTGCTTTGGCATCTGCCTGGGTTTGTGCGTCGTCTTTTAAAATGTCCTGCCACTGAGCCATGGTCTTTTCAAACATAGAGGCAGAAAACTTCTGCCGGATTTGTTCAGCACACTCTGGCAATGCCGGATAAAAGGCTTTTTCAATCAATTGCTCAAGCAATTCATTTTTATGCTGTGGGGTATTCACCAACAGTATATTTTCAGGCATCAAACCAATAGTGCCTTTAATTTTTACGCCGTCACTGCAGTTATAAACTTCAATTTTTCGACCGGCTTTGGCGATCGCTTGTTCCAGTAACTTGCGGGATACATCAAATTCAGGCTTGGTGTAGACCATAGGCCTGAAATTACCTACTGAAGGTACGCCGCCTCCATGTCGCTTCTGATAGTTATAGACTTGTGAGCCATCCGCTTTGTAATAAGAGGAATGTTGTGAGTGGTGCTGATTGATATCAATAAAACCCAAATCAACACCAAATAAATAGAACTGTTTAAAGCCAAGCTTAATGGCGTAGTTCATCACCATATTAGTGACTGTCGGATAGGCATAGGCAAGCGAAGCGACGTTATAACCCAGTTTTTTTAACCCGTTATGAAATACATAAGTCGAGGCTTCGCCATCCTTAAAACACAACAAAGTTTGTTTAAACAAAGCGGCAGTGTCCGGATGCATACCATTAACGCTGATTAAACGAATTTGCTTTAAATAGTCAGCATCATCAATCTGGCTGATCCAGTCAAAGGTTGAGCGATTTTGTTCTATTTCAGCATGAAAATCTGGCCTAATGCCCTTTTTATACAAAGAACCTAAAGCAGTACCGCAACTGATCAGTACCACTTTGTCCCGGTATTCTTGCAGATAGTCAAAACACTGGTCCAGACTGGGCCCATTGCCAATGATGTATACAGGTAAATCGAGCGCTTTATTCTGGCGATAGTCGGCATTCACATGCTGCAAAAATCTGTGTCCGTCTATCAGGCTGCGGTGAGTATGAGCTATACCAAAACGAGCATGATCATAGTATTCACCCAGCGCCAGTACTACCTTTAATTCGTCGCGTAAATCAGCAATAGCTTTTTGCATCCCAATATTAAAGTAGGTACTAAGCATGTAAGTGTCAGCGATGGAATATGCGCCGACCTGATAAAACTGAGCCATTAAATCGTAGAAATAATGACTGCCATCACCACCCAAATTCAGATAAATCCGACTTTCTGCCGCATCCGCTCTGGCAAAAATGCCGGCCCAGTCCGTTACCCATAAACTTGCGGCAAAAAAGTCCAGATTAGGTTCACAGATAAATAGGTTCTTTATCTCATGTTGCTGCGTTAGCAGCTCAATATGTTTACCTAAGGCCACCCCAAAAATGATTAAAGAGTCAACGGTTGGGGGTAATTTGCTCTGTTCATTTAATGTTTTTTCAATTAATGGCTGTAACTGACTTACCACGGAAAAATGTAGGTAGCCCCGGAATTTTTTACTAACCCTTTGACTCAACACCACATCATCCTTAAACGGATGATTCACAAAGTAATCAACCACTTCTGATGACTCGACGTCAATATCGAGGTGAAACAACGCATTACGTTTCTGATGGTACAGGTTTGGTTTGCCTTGCGGATCAGTTACCAGTTGCCAGGCCCGGGTTTTATGTTCCTGCATGGCTTTATGCACTTTAGGGTAGAACTTTTGCAAAGCTTCCATGTTGGCATCGTACAAAGCCTGAGCCTGCTCTGTTTTATAATCTTTGGGCTGGTAATAACCTAATAAGTTACCTGCGCGCTCGGATACATAATCTGCATAATCTTTGTATTCAGTAAATTGATGGCCTGTATGAGTCAGGGCGTCTTTGCGACCAGAGTGCTGCAACAGATAGCGAATAACCTCATCCATCATTGGATGAAACTGATGCCGGTACACAAAGATCTTGTCTAGCTTTGAATCAAACTCCAATAATTCAGCTAGTTCTGCAGGCACAGCAGTCGCATCTGAACCCATTTGCAAAAAGATATGGGTGCCCATGCTGGTCGCGGTGTCTAAAAGTTGTTGCCAATTATTGGCTTGTGCCGAGCAGAGTAAAATATCTATATTAGGCTCATACACCACCAGATAACGGATATGGCTGTTCATGACCAGTTCGTTCAGGTGGTAACCTAAGCCCAGGCCAAAAACCAGCAATACATCAATGTTTGCCGGCAATGGTTGATGACGCCAGGTTAAATCATCTGGATTATTTTGCAGGTTAAAGTAGGCCGCGTGGGAATAAAACTCTTGTACTTCTGCCATCACTTCCTGTTTAGCGGCACTTTGGTAAAACACCCGGCCTGTGGCGAAGTCAACTATGTTCAGTTCTGTATCTTTAGTGCAAAACAACGAATACTGTTGAACTTCATGTTCATGAATAATACCGACTAAGCTGGGAATATTTTGCCTGAAGGCGTCAATATTCTGGCGAATATTACGGGCAATACTGGCTGAGACTTGTTTTTCCAGAGCTTCTTGCTGCTCGGCATTATCGAGGATTTGGTAATTGATATATTTCAGCATAAAGGCCAGGCACCCGCTTAATTATTGTCTCCGTAGCTTTGATGCGCCTTTTTACCTTTGCGTAATTGCAACATCCTGACAGCTACAGTACTTCGTTCAGAAGTGACTTGTTCAGTGATAAGACTAACCCACTGCAAGTTATCTGCCAATATACTTTCTAAATCAGGTGTTTGTTGCGGATTTTCACAGAGTTGCCGCAAGAGCTGATCAAACTCTTGCCAATACAACGAAAATTGCCCGGTAGCATAATCGTCCTGCGCCAGCAATTCCTGTATTTGCTGGCGTTTGCTTTGTAGGCTCAGGATTAAATCTGTCATTAGGCCGATGCCAAAGCTGACTGCCCTTGGCGTTCTGCAAGCATCTGGAAGCCTTTTTGCCGTTCTTCAACCGGAATAGCATCCCAACCAGATTTTATCTTGATCATAATTTCGATGACGTCATCCACTTTAGCCGGATTGCTTTCGCGACTGGCCTGCATCAAGTGATTGACCATAAAGTCATACAGTGACCATAAATTCTGCGGTACATCGCCCCCAACATCCATATCCAACGAGTGTTGTAAGGCAGAGATAATACTCATGGCTTTAGACACAGTTCGGGATTTCTCCGCAAAGTCTT
>NZ_JAIWOI010000126.1 GCF_020217005.1 Rheinheimera sp.
TACGTTCCATCGCTCCCTTGGCTTTGGCCATATTTTCCAGCGAGCCCTGCATAAGTAACTGAATAATACGGTGCGGGTCTGCAACTGCTAAATCATCTTTGATGCCTACAGATTTGTAAGCTTTAATACCGTAACTCATAGCAAGCTCCTGTTAACTACCATAACGTGGCAGGTTTGCCAGCTGTTGCACCAGATAACTGGATGTGCTCTGGAGTTGACCTAAAGTCGAATCCAAAGCTCCATACCTCTGACGCAATGTATCTTCGTAGCTCACTATATATCGTTCGAAAGCTTCACGATCTTTAGTATTTTTTTTCAGTTGGTCTTTTAGTGAGGTTTCTTTGTTCACTAATAGGCCATCTCTGTCCGTAAACTGGGAAATGATTTTATCCATTTCCTTGGAAATACCACCTTTGGCGCCGAACAAATCGGCAATTTTATCGTAGTTATTTTCCAGTGCGTCATCAAAACGTTCACGACCTGAGTCAGCACCGTACAACCTAGTACTGGAGATTTCCAGTTTGCCCTGGTCATTAAAGGTGATACCCAAAGCGTAAAGGTTATTCAGTTCTGCGCCACCGGATGAAAAAGCGCTACCCAGTGTTTTAGTGACCTGACTCATAATACTGCGGACCATAGGGTCGCTACTCAAAGCACCACCTTCAGACACTACGGTTTTGCCGTCTTCTCCTAAAGTACGATTTTTCGTAAGCGAATTCACTTCAGTCAGCAAGCTATTGTAAGCATCCATAAAAGCTTTGATTTTATCTTCAGCCGCTTTTTTGTCTGTCTCAATAGTTAAAGTCGCATTATTGCCATCAGGAGTGACGGCTGAAACAGTCAATTCAGTATCCTGGATGGCATTTTTAAAGGTATTGTTTTTGCTAAATACACTAATGCCGTCGATCACTACTTCCGCATCGCCTGCTTCAATAGCCACATCAAGTCCACCCGAAACAGGATCGCTGCTACCAAAAGCTTGAGTTGTCAGACTATCAAGATCTGCATTATCGCCGGTGATTTTAAGTTCGTTCCCTTCACCTGTAATAGATGAAGTCAGCACTAACTTGGTCCCTACTCCGGAACCAGCATTAATAATGTTGGCACTGACGCCAAAATTACCGCTGGCACTGTTCACAGCTTTACGGAATTCGTCCAGCGTCATATTAGCTTTGACGTTGACATCAAAGGTTTTGCCATCTGCCTCAAAGGTCAGTTTACCTGCGGTAGCGCTGACTACAGCGGATGAACTGGCATAGGCGTTGTTTGCACTTTCGATACGGCTACCGGTTGCAAGAGATTTAACTTTAATATCAAAATTACCAGGAGCCGCAGTACTGCTGGATGTGGCTTCCAGGTAAGTTTTTGTATCTGTAGGTTGTTTGATGCTTGTGGTACGGGCTCTGAGTTTATCGTCTCCCAAAGCCGTTAATGTATCTTTAAATTTAGTTAAAGCAGACTTCAGTTTACCAAAACCAGAAAGAGATGAATCCAGCTCTTTTTTAGTGCTGTCGAGGCGACTTTCTTTAGTGTTTCGTTCCACAGTAACTAACTGTGTCACCAGACTTTCAAGATCAAGCCCTGATGCCGCACCTAACGACCGGATCGCCATGATTCATCCTCTCTTTATATCGTTTTATCAAACATTAAACCTGTCGCTGAACCTAAGTCTTCCTGCAATTTTTTGATCGCTTTGGCCATTGTCAGCACCTCTTCAGATGGGATCTGTCGAATTACTTCTTTGGTCTCAAAATCAATCACTTTCACTACAGGCTTACCAGATTCTTCGTCAACCGAAAAATTTAAAGTGCGTCCCTGAGAATTAACAAACTGGTTGATATTCTCAACGGCTTCACCTAATTCGTCCGGAGTCACAGTCTTCTGAGCGGTTTGCTGCTCAGGCTGACTCTCGGACTCTGGTGACGCAGTCTCCGGAGCACTTTTCACTTTGTTCAGATCAACCGCGACATTTGCAGCAGCTATGGGGGCCGTTGGTTGATAACCAAAATTACCCGTTATTACTGAACTCATATACGTCTACCTCTGTATCGGCAAGCGAGGTGAATACTTTAATAGGTATTCACCCTTTGCTCTTCACCTAAAAGGCCACTATTAACCTAATAAGGATAGTGCAGTTTGAGGTCTGGTGTTAGCCTGAGACAGTATAGTAGTACTAGCCTGCTGCAATATCTGTGCCCGTGTCAGTTCTGCAGTTTCTTTCGCAAAGTCTGTGTCACGGATCTGGCTACGCGCAGCTGATACGTTTTCAACTATATTACTTAAGTTACGGATGGTTGACTGGAAACGGTTTTGCAACGCACCCAGATCGGCCCGTGCTGAGTCTATAGTTTTGATCGCACTGTCAATACTGGCGATAGCGGCTGACGCGCCACCTACAGTTGAAACTGACAGTTTGTTTAAACCTAAACCAGAAGTACCATAGCCACCACCTGTACGTGACAGGTTGATACTGATAGTCTGACCGGCGTTCGCACCCACCAGGAATTTGGCAGAAAAATCGCCTTTTAACAGGTCGATGCTACCAAACTGAGTGTTAGTCGCAATACGGCTAATTTCAGTTTTTAAGGCTGAAACTTCTTTTTGCAACGCAGTACGGTCGGCAGAGTTGTTAATACCGTTTTGTGATTGTACAGCCAGAACACGGATACGTTGTAATGAAGTTGTAATTTCATCCATTGCACCTTCAGCAACCTGCGCCACTGAAATACCGTCGTTAGCGTTACTGATAGCTTGGTTTAAACCATTGATTTGGCTGGTTAAACGGTTGCTGATTTGTAAGCCTGCAGCATCGTCAGCCGCGCCATTGATACGGAAGCCAGAAGACAAACGCTTGTATGAAGTATCCAGTGAATTGCCCGAAGTCAATAACTGACGTTGTGCGTTTAACGCGGATACGTTGGTGTTTACTGCTAAAGCCATAAGTCACTCCTTAAAGTCGCGAAGGGTCTGCAAACCCGGAACACAACCTTTTTTGTTAAGCGGAACCCCGCAATTCTCGCCAAACTGCAATTTGGCTTAACTTGATATCGGCAAGTGACTTCAGGACTTTAGTTAAAAAAGGCAATTTTTTTCCATCAAGCGGCAATTAATTTCATATTTCCTTATTTTTCATAAAGTTAAATGCAAAAAATATTTTGAAAAAAGCAAAAAAAATGGGGTCAGATCACATTGTTAACCATCAACAATGTGATCTGACCCCATTTTACTACCATGTCATTCAGGCTACTTTTTAAACTTAACCTAACAGTGACAAGGCTGCCTGTGGTCGCTGGTTTGCCTGAGACAGGATAGTAGTACTGGCCTGCTGCATAATCTGCGAACGTGTCAACTCTGCGGTTTCTTTAGCAAAATCAGTATCTCTGATCCGACTGCGTGCTGCTGAAACGTTTTCTACAATGTTACTCAGGTTACGGATTGTCGATTGGAACCGGTTTTGTAAAGCACCCAGATCCGCCCTTGTGCTGTCGATAGTTTTAATTGCACTATCGATTTGAGCTATCGCTCTTGACGCACCTGCCACGCTTGAGATCGACAGTTTGTTGATACCCAAACCTGACGAACCGAACCCCCCACCAGTGCGTGATAAGTTCACGCTGATATTTTGTCCGGCATTAGCCCCAACCAGGAACTTGGCGGAGAACTTACCGTCCAGCAGTTTTATACCACCGAACTGAGTGGTTGTTGCAATACGGCTGATTTCCGTTTTCAGCGCTGATACTTCTTTTTGCAACGCAACCCTGTCTGCCGAACTATTGATACCATTTTGCGACTGTACTGCCAGTACCCGGATACGCTGCAGAGAGTTGGTGATCTCATCCATCGCGCCTTCCGCCGTCTGTGCCAGAGAAATACCATCGTTGGCATTACTAATGGCCTGGTTCAAGCCGTTGATTTGGCTCGACAAACGGTTACTGATCTGTAAACCCGCCGCATCATCAGCTGCGCTGTTGATACGAAAACCTGATGATAAACGTTTAAAAGCCGTATCCAATGAATTGCCAGATGTCAGTAACTGACGTTGTGCATTAATCGCTGATACGTTGGTGTTGACAAATAATGACATGGTGTCATCCTCCGGTTAGTAAATAAGTAGCCATAAAGCCTTTCCTTTTTTCCTTTGGCAGGAGCTCCTCGCTATAGGTGCGTCAGAGCAGTGCCATAAAGTTAGTCGTACGGATCAGGCGCCCAATGCCTTCCTGATCCAGTGCTGTTCGTTTTGTATCCGCAGAAGTTGCCTTATAGCTTCCCCTGGCGGATGACTTCAGTCTGTAGACTTTAAAAGTCCGGTGTTGTCTGGTTAGCCTCCTAACAAGGACAACGCAGCCTGAGGTCTTTGATTTGCCTGCGATAAGATGGTGGTACTGGCCTGCTGCAATATCTGTGAGCGGGTCAATTCAGCCGTTTCTTTCGCAAAATCTGTATCTTTAATCCGACTGCGTGCAGCCGAAATGTTTTCTACTATGTTCGACAAGTTGCGTATCGTGGACTGAAAGCGGTTTTGAATCGCACCCAGATCGGCCCGCTTGGAGTCGATGACGTTAATCGCACTGTCGATTTGGGAAAGTGCCCTGGAGGCGCCGGCTAAACTACTAATACTTAAACCCGCTATACCCAATCCAGATGACCCAAACCCACCACCGGCTCTTGAGATATTCACACTGATGGTCTGGCCTGCATTGGCGCCCACCAGGAAAGTCGATGAATATTTGCCGTCTAACAATTTCACACCACCAAACTGCGTCGTGGTCGCAATCCGACTGATTTCAGTCTTTAACGCTGATACTTCTTTTTGCAGCGCTACACGATCTGCAGAACTGTTAATACCGTTCTGTGACTGCACAGCTAAGACCCTGATGCGCTGCAACGCATTAGTAATCTCGTCCATGGCCCCTTCTGCCACCTGGGATAATGAAATGCCGTCATTGGCATTTCTGATCGCCTGATCCAAACCCTGTATCTGGGAGGTCAGGCGGTTGCTGATCTGCAAACCAGCTGCGTCGTCTGCTGCGCTATTGATGCGAAAACCAGACGAAAGTCGTTGAAAAGATGTATCCAGGGTTTTACCCGAGTTTATTAGTTGCCTCTGCGCATTCAGCGCCGAGACATTGGTATTTACAAATAACGCCATAACATTTCTCCTGAGCGTTTATTGAATGAAAAGTGGACACGTTACTTTATATTTAATCTAATCCACTCACATACTGTATCGGCAAACAATATTGTTTCTTTAGCGATTTTTAAAGAAATAAAAAACAAATATTCCACTTATAGATACAAATAAAAAAGGCCATACAGCAACGCCGTATGGCCAAAGAGCATAAAGCTCAGGAGTCGTACTAAAGATCGATTCAATATATTAGTTGTTGTTTAATTATTAACCTTGTAACAAGGACAGTGCTGCCTGTGGTCTCTGGTTTGCCTGAGACAGGATAGTGGTACTGGCCTGTTGCAGGATCTGCGAGCGCGTTAAATCAGCCGTCTCTTTTGCGAAGTCGGTATCCTTTATCCGGCTACGTGCTGCCGAAATGTTTTCGACAATGTTCGACAAGTTTCGGATAGTAGACTGGAATCGGTTTTGGATAGCACCTAAATCTGCCCGCTTCGAGTCAATCACGTTAATAGCGCTGTCAATACTGGACAGTGCTCTGGATGCACCAGCTAAACTACTGATACTTAAGCCTGCAATCCCCAGACCTGAGGAGCCAAAACCACCACCGGCTCTGGAAATGTTCACGCTAATGGTCTGGCCCGCATTGGCGCCGACCAGGAAAGTGGATGAATATTTACCATCCAGTAACTTCACACCACCAAATTGAGTTGTCACCGCAATCCGGCTGATTTCAGCCTTTAATGCTGATACTTCTTTTTGCAGAGCTATACGGTCTGCTGAGCTGTTGATACCGTTTTGCGACTGTACAGCAAGTACACGGATCCGCTGCAAAGCATTGGTGATTTCATCCATGGCGCCTTCTGCGACCTGGGATAATGAAATACCATCATTTGCATTTCGTATCGCTTGATCCAAACCTTGAATTTGTGCAGTCAGACGGTTACTGATTTGTAAGCCAGCAGCATCATCTGCAGCACTATTGATACGGTAGCCTGAAGATAAACGTTGAAACGCTGTATCTAAGCCTTTGCCTGAATTAATTAGTTGCCTTTGGGCATTTAACGCCGAAACGTTAGTGTTAACAAATAAAGCCATGATATATCTCCTGAGTCTTTTTATTTTGCAGAGTATTTATTTTTTTGTTCCCTGCTTAATAACTGTATCGACACAAAGAGATTTTTCTTTAGGATTTTGTTTGATTTTATTGAATAAAAACAAATGAGGGGATTGAATTTTTATAGGTATTTCTGTGGCTAACTATAGTATCGACAGCCAACTTCATAACTTTAGGTTAAATGCTTATTTAATCATCAAATGAGTGAAAATATGGTAGTTTGCGCAGAATTCAGGTAGCAATAGCAGAGCGAAACAGAGAAAGCGGCCAAGGCCGCCCCCTCTGTTTCGTTTAA
This sequence comes from Rheinheimera sp., assembly GCF_020217005.1. GTDB lineage: Bacteria > Pseudomonadota > Gammaproteobacteria > Enterobacterales > Alteromonadaceae > Pararheinheimera. The sequence continues at coordinate 6,541 of NZ_JAIWOI010000126.1, forward strand.
AGCTGATAGATGTAGCTGTCGTAATCCAGCAGTAGTTGCTGGACTATTGCGGATGAATCTGTGGCTTTGGCGGCAGCATCGAGACATGTCTGGACAAAAGCCGTCTCAAAGTCAGCATCAGTCAGATAACGCTGAATAAAATCCAGTCGCTCTCTGTCTGACTTAAACACAAAGTCATCTCCGATATACTGGTACACATCGCCATAAGCCTCAGTCAGCACAGGAATTCCCAGGCTTAACGCTTCAATAGCAGAAGTACCGCCGCCCTGACGTTTTGGATTGAGCATAAAATGACATTTAGCAATCAGCTCGATCGCATTAGCGACGCGGCCGCTAAAATAACTACAGGACTGTAATTGCGAAGGAAAATCTTCTATCGCTTCGGGCCCGATAAAAACAAAGCCTGAGTTTGGAAACTGCGATTTAATTGCTTGTAGCGTCGCTATAAAATCTGATCGCATTTCATGCTCAAGCCGATAACCCACTACGACAAAATTAATCACAGGGTCTGTCACTTTGCTGCTTTTTTTACAATCGAACTTACGCAGTCTGAAAGGCAAACGGCTGTTCAACACCGGATGAGCTAATGCTAAAGTTTCAACCCGCTTCCGATCATGGTCGGTTAGTTCACGATGCAGTACAGGTACAGCGTACAAAGGTGTTACCAGTGAAGTCACACAAGGCACATTAAGTACGGGTCTGCTTTGGGCAATGAATTCGAGCACAGGATTCAACCCGCCTACGCCTATGATAAAACGCGGATTGATTTGGTTAATCACCTGAACTAAATCGACCAGATGTTCTGTATCGTCCATAGGTGTCAGCTGCATAAAATCAAACAACTGATCCCAGCATTTCACCACAGTCCCACCTGCACAAGGCTGCTGGGTACCTGTATCCAGATCAAATAAGGTGTCGGACTTGAAATATTCATTGCGCACTGTGCCAAAAAAAACGGGCGCAGGCATTGGATAGACGTAATGACCAGACTTTGCCACAGTAGTGCAACAGATCACCACCGGATGCTTACCCATCGCCTTTAGCGCACTGGCATAATTTAGAATAGTCAGAGTAGGACCATGTTGGGCTGTTACAAATTGGTTGGTTAAAAGTAACACTATTTCTTCATTGCCATTACCGATCAAGGGGCTGACCTGACAGAACTCCTGACTTTGATGACAAAACTTCTCCACCATAAGCCGATAAAGCGGAGCATAGTCGTACGCCAGCGCCTGTCCCACAAAATTGGCACGCATTAATTGGCTATAGAACATATACTGCTGCAAAAATGGCAGAGTAGCAAAAAGCTCAAACAACTTTTGGGCATCAACTTTTTGTTCTCCAAGCAGCAATAGCTGTAATTTACGCCATAACACCATAGGTACAGATGCAGGTAAATAACCAGCTAACACTTCGAGTTTAGTTGCTTTGTCCAGAGGTAAAAAATGGACTGTGTCCCAGTGATGAAACTCATTCACGGGCCAGTCCTTCGTTTGCAAATACAGCAGATCAAAACGCGAGAGTTCTTGTGTCAACATAAAGGGCTTCCTGCCAGAAAATTACTTAGTAACCCTGATTACTAATTGATGTAGTCAAATAAACTCAGGCCAGTGACACGACCAAAGGTTGCCTGAACGGCCTGCAGCGCAGTTTCCTGCTTAACCAACTCTGTAATGCCTGTACTGTAGTCCAGTTCCACCACATCAGCTTTGTGTGACTTGGTAGCGATCAGCACATCTTCATTGCTGCCAAAAATACTTTCTATCACATTCAAGCGGCCGCCTATAGAAGACATCGCTGAGTCTACTTTGGCTGAAGCATGATCGATCTCTACTGTTGCGTCCAAAATACGTTCATTCAAAACATCACCACTGTCACCTGCCTCAATCCCATTAATTAAGTCAGTTAACGTGTTGAGAATGTTAGTTTTTTCAGGTGGTTGCAGACTAAAATCCACAGTACCGCCAGGCGCCGCACCTGTGACATCGATAGAAAGACCATTGTAGGTGATGGCTTCACCAGGGGTGTAAACACCAGTCACGGGTGGCACTTGAGGCGCTCCATTACGCTGAATTTCATAATTGGATGGAGCAGAAAAAACAACGGAGAAATCATTATTGCCGGCTGTTAGTCCGTCGTAATTTTGCTTATAGAAATTATCAAAAACACTTTGGTTGGCCACAGTCACTTTAGCAGCAGTTACCGGAGCACCCACTGTAGGAGCTGTGGTCTGAAAACGCTTGTCGACACTGTCAAAAATACTGCGGCCACTGTCGTTGGCAGCGATAGAAATAGACAAAGACAGCTGGATAGCTTTTTGCCCCTCATCGCCATTAAATTCATATTTGCCAGTCGCCGTATTCAGACTGTAAGGCTGGGTCTGATCCTTAAATCCAGAAAACAAATAACCACCCAGTTCATCACGTCTGTTCATTAAGTCAAACAGTTCATCTCTGATATTGCCTAACTGTTCACCTATTGCCTTACGATCATTGTCATCGTAGGTACCGTTACCTAATGACAAAGTCAGTACTCTGGCTCTGTCCATCGCATTACGAATGCTGTCGTGCACAGTTTCCTGCAGTTCAAGGCTATTGCGGGCTGCAGTATTGTTTGTCTGAAACTGGTTAGTTTGCTGAATATTAGCTTCCAGGCCAATAGCCCTTGCCGCACCAGAGGGATCATCTGCAGCCGTCAAAATTTTTGTTTGCTTGTTCAGCATTAGACTTGCGGTCTGCAATTTATCCTGAGTCCCCAGGATCGAATCGAGACTCTGACTGTACTTCATATTAAAGGTAGTGCGCATTTTTACCTCGCCGCTTGCAACAGCGTGTCAAAAATTGTTTGTGACGTCGAGAGTATTTTCGCCGCCGCAGCATAGGTTTGCTGAAACCTGACTAAGTCAGCAGCCTCTTCATCCAGACTGACTCCTGATAAAGATTCGTGCCAGGCTGTGGTTTGCTCTAACAAAGACTTTGAGGACGCAGCAGCAACCCGGGCCTGACTGGTTTGAGTACCTACTGTACCAACCAATTCAGAATAAGCCTGATTAAAGGTCTGATATTTATCTGCGTTGACCGTAGTGGCCGCATTAATCCGAACCATATCGGCATTCTGAAGATTCCCCAGCATCAGGCCGTTTCTGTTATCTTCAAAACCACCAGTGTTGTAACCAATACTGAATGTATCGCCCACTTGAGGCACACCTTTAACAGAAAAATCAAAACCTGCATTGGCAAAGTTAACAGAGCCACTTAATAAGTTCTGATAATCAGCACCAGCAAAGGTAATAGTTTCACTGACGACAGGTGCACCCGAGTCTTCAATCAGAAATTGATTATTGCCCAGATAAGTAATGGCGAGTGGGCCGTCAGTGAAAGTTGCTGGCTGGACTAACCTGTTTCCTGCCTGGCCAACGCTACTAACGGAAAGTTTATCTATTTCGGCGTTCCCCAGGTTA
>NZ_JAIWOI010000127.1 GCF_020217005.1 Rheinheimera sp.
GTCAGCGTCTTTTCACCTTTGAGCGGCGATGCTAATGCTAAAGTTTCAGGACGGTTAGACGCCAGACTAATATTTTGTGCCGCCATGCTTAAAGGTTTCAAATCAAACTTATCACCTGCAGCAAAAGCCGGAGCTCCATTGGTTAAAGTAATATTCAGACCAAAAAAGTCATTGGTGTCGTCTGAAGTCACAGTTACAGGGAAAGTAACACCGGCCCGGCTGATTGCTGTGCCGGGGATCACGTTGCCTGACGCATCCAAAGCCTCAACAGTGAAGGCATCAACAGCGGTAAAGGTTATACGGATATCATTAGGCGGAATATTTTTGCCCTGCCCTGCAGCTACTGACGCAGTAATTGCCCCATTACCTGTATTACTGCTAAAGGGTAAAGCGGTAAAACCTGGTAACACAAACAGGTCGCCGCCAAGGTTTCCATCCGCATTCATACCTAAGCGGTTTTGGGTATTAAACGCATCAGTGAATGACAGAGCGAGTTGTCCCAATTCACGCTGTGCCGGGTCCAGCACTTTAGTGCGGAACTCAAGTGAGGCACCGATCTTTCCGCCTAAATCAGTTTCAGACACATTGATGATCACGTTCTGATTCGTACCAGCTTTTAGCTGCAGTATTTTACGATTAGGATCGGGCTCTCCAGCCACACTGAATAAATTGAACTTGCCATTTTCCAGCACCAGCGATTGACCGCTGGCCAGAAAAACCTGTTTATCGCCGTTGTCGGCGTCCAGTACATTGATATCCACTAATGCGGATAACTCTTTAATGGCCTGATCACGCTTATCCAGTAAATCTAATGGCGGCGGCTTCCCCGGGTTGTTGCCGTAGGCCAGGATCTCCTCGTTTAACCGGGCAATCACACCTATTTGCTCATTGGCATCTGCTGCATCAGTTTCCAGTTGTTGGCTCAGGTATTTATTCTGCGCTGTCATTTGGTTTGACAAGGTATTGAATTTATTAAGTAAGGTTTGCGCGCTTCCCATCACCAACTGACGCGATGCTGCATTAGTCGGATCATTAATTGCGGTTTGTAACTGACTGAAAAAAGACGACATGCCAGTCGAAATACTGTTGGACTGATCGGACATTAACGCATCAACCCGACTGGCTTCAGATAAATACTGATTGGAATAACTAGCTGACGAAACATCTCGCCAGAGCTGCTTCTGAGCAAATTCATTCACCAAACGCTCTGTAGTTCCCCGCCCAACACCCAGCCCTAACGTATTGGATTCAAACTCCGTGCGTTGCCTGCTGTAGCCCGGAGTATTCAGGTTGGCGATGTTATTACTTGTGGTCGAAAGCAAAGCAGTACTTGCCAGTATGGCTGAGGTTCCAATCCTGAGTAAATTATCCGACATCTGATTCTCCGCTGATGCTTATGCATCGTCACTTGGTTAATTGGCGGGGCCAACTAGAACTTTACTCTTTATTTGTAAGCAGGTTTCGTGCCTGTTTGAAGGTATCACTGTTAAATACTGATAAAATTTTCTGGGCGTAGTTTGGATCTGTGGCGTAACCTGCGGCCTGTAACTGCTGAAAATAAGCCTTAGGGTTGTCTGCTACAGCAATAGCTTGCTGGTAACGCGGATTGGATTTTATGAAATCTACATAGTCGCCCAGGCTTTGCTCCGGCGACTCATAGGCTCGGAACTTGGCCTTTTCTTTCTGTGCTACCCCCTGACGGTACTCGAGCGTGTCCACTACAGCAACCTCACCCTGCCAACTGTTGTGAGCTTTAATGCCAAAAAAGTTAAAGCTGTTATTGCCTTCAGCCGTCTTAAAAGTACGTTGGCCCCAACCAGTTTCCAGGGCAGCCTGAGCTAATAAAGCCAAAGGCTCTAAACCTAGTTTCTGAGCGGCTTGTTTGGCTGCCGGCATGAGCTTCTGAATAAAGTCTCCCGGACTTTCAAAAGTCCAGTCTTCCTTGGTCCTGTCCGGGTCAGATGCCAGAGTTTCAGTAATCACCTGTGGAACAGCTGCCACTGTTGGCACTGCTGCTTCTGCTGGGTATTTAGCAGGAACAGTTACTGATTTCACTACAGAAGCCTGCTGCTGTGTATCAGATTTTTTATCTGGCACTGGAGCAGCATCTGTAGGAATTTTTAACATAGAAGCTGGCGTAGTCTTGCCTTTGGTGGGCCTTAGTTGCTGCACCAGTAAGTCGGCCAGGCCTAAACTGCCTTTTTCAGAAAGCTCGGTCGACAACTGTTTGTCATACATGTCCTGATAGAACTTGGTCGCGTTGCTATTGAGCATGCCTTCATCTTCAAATACTTCATTGGCTTTGCGCATGCTACTGAGCAACATCCCCATGAAAATAGATTCGAATTGTTTAGCTGCCTGTTTCAGCGCTGCATCATCATTTCCGCCTTTGCTGTGCTTCAGTTGCGCCAGGCCGGTTAAATCATGATAATTGACCTTATTCTCAAGCTCACTCATTTAAATCACCACAAGCTCACCATGAATGGCGCCCGCTTCTTTCAGAGCCTCTAAAATCGCCATCAAGTCGCCTGGCGCTGCGCCAACCGCATTGACGGTGCTGACTAAATCGTCCAGCGTGGTGCCGGGGTCAAACTTAAACATACGTGATTTGTCGGGCCGTACATCAATAATAGTATTTTGTTCTACAGCAGTATCTCCGCCAGCCAACGCATTAGGTTGCACTACAGTAGGGTTCTCCGCAATAGTGACCGTCAGACCGCCATGAGTTACAGCTGCCGGAAATAGCCGGACATCTTTACCTATGACTATAGTGCCAGTACGGGAGTTGATAATAATTTTCGCCGATTGACTGGCGGGCTCCAGCGTTAAGTTCTCTAAGGTTGATAAATAAGACACCCGCTGATCCATATCCCGTGGTGCCCTCACCTGTACAGAAGATGCATCTAACGACATGGCTGTACCTGGTCCCATAAAGTTATTGATAGTCTCAGCCAGAGTTTTCGCCGTGGTAAAATCACTGTCATTGAGGTTAAAGGTGATAAAGTCTCCATCAGCAAAAGGAGACGGCACTTCACGTTCAACTGTAGCTCCGTTCGGAATACGGCCTACAGTAGGTGTATTGACCAGGATTTTTGAACCATCAGCCCCTTCAGCGCCTAAGCCACTGACAATCAGCGAGCCTTGTGCTACTGCATACACATTACCGTCCAGGCCTTTTAGAAAGGTTTGCAGCAAAGTACCACCACGTAATCCTTTCGCACTGCCCATGGAGGAAACGGTAATATCTATGGTCTGGCCCGGTTTACTAAAAGCAGGTAATTCAGCATGTACTGCGACTGCAGCCACGTTTTTTATCTGAGACTTCATACCAGCAGGCATATTGATGCCAAAATTACTCAGCATGGTTCTGAAACTCTGCTCGGTAAATGGACTCTGTTCACCCGTTCCGGGTAAGCCCACAACAAGACCGTAGCCAACCAGCTGGTTGCTTCGCACCCCTTGTACACTGGTTAAATCTTTAATGCGGGCGGCTGAAGCCGGGAAACACAAAGCACCGGACAACACAACCAGAAACAAGCTTTGGAATAGTTTCATCATCTCACCTGTATTAAAATGGCCACAACACACCATTAAAGAATCGTGTCAGCCAACCTGGTCCTTGCCCATTGTGAGCAGCCCCTGTGCCACTGTATTCAATACGGGCATTAGCAATTTTGGTCGACTCTACGGTGTTTTTCGAGTCTATATCCTCCGCACGGATAACACCTGTTAAGCGTATAAATTCGCGCCCTGTATTCAGGGTAAGCCATTTCTCCCCCCGGATCACCAGGTTACCATTTGACATGACTCTCAATACATTGACCGAAATATCACCTACTAAACTATTACTTTGGTCTGCTTTTGAATCGCCTTTGAAGTCTGAGGTTGCATTTGCACCAAACTGCAAGGTGTTACCAAGAACACTCACATCACGGCCACCCAAGCCTACCATGGGATCAAAACTGGCCGAGCTATCTTTACCAAACTCTGTTTTTGCTTTCTTTGACGCTTGGGTATTTTCTCTCAATACCACAGTAATGATGTCTCCGGGTCTTCGCGCCTTATTGTCAGAATACAAGCCGTTAGACAAGCCTTGTGCAAACAATGAGCCGTTATTGGACAAAGGTACAGACTCCGGCTCAGGTGGCAGAGGCGCAAAGTTCGGATCATCCGGTACAGCTTCAGTAAAGCTGCTGGCACAGCCGCTAATCAGCAGAGCCGTTAAAATGAGCACAATTAACTTGTTCATCCACTTACTCCTACAACTGCTGGATTGCAGTACCCAGCATCTGATCAACAGTTGAGATCACTTTGGAATTCATTTCATAAACACGCTGACTTTCAATCAGGCTAACCAGCTCTTCAGTCACATTGACGTTTGATGTCTCCAAAGCGCCCTGTACTAAAATGCCACGCCCTTCCAGCCCGGGTATGCCTTGTACCGGATCCCCACTAGCTGCGGTAGCAGTGAACAAGTTCTGTCCTATGGGTTCTAAACCTGCCGGATTAACAAAGTTTGTCAACGTCAGCTGACCTACCACAGCCTGGTCAATCTGGCCTGGTAACTTGACGGATACCTCACCATCCTGAGAAATAGTGATACTTTGTGCATCTTCAGGGATCACTATATTGGGCTGCACCTGGTAGCCAGCGCCTGAGGTGACAAGGTTGCCTTCACTGTCCGTTGTGAATTGCCCATTGCGGCTATAAGAAGTCGTACCGTCCGGCATCAGCACTTCGAAAAAGCCATGGCCCTGGATCATGACATCCAGACTCCCCTCTGTAGTAATCATATTGCCTTGGGTAAAACTTTTTTGAGTCGCGACCACTTTGGTACCAGCGCCCAGCATCAGACCATTGGGCAACTCTGAGTTTTGTGAGGAGCGCCCACCAGGCTGATTAATGTTTTGATACAACAAATCCTCAAACACAGCGCGGCTTTTCTTAAAACCTATAGTGCTGGCGTTGGCCAGGTTATTTGAAATCACCGAAATATCACGCTGCTTCGCGTCCAAACCGGTTTTACTGATCCATAAAGCTGGATGCATGCTAACCTCCCAGGCTTAAGCCTTAGACTATTCTCATAATTTGGTTATGTTGCCGATCAATTTCTTCGGCGGTTTTCATCATTTTGACCTGAACTTCAAATTGACGTTGTAAACTGATCATTTGCGTCATTTCGCCCACAGCGTTGACGTTACTGCCTTCCACTGCGCCACTCAAAACCTTCACTGTTGCATCAGCTTCAGCGTCTTCACCGTCTTTACGCCTGAATAAACCATCAGTGCCTTTTTCTATATCCTGAAACTCAGGTTTAACCAGCTTCAGACGGGCCACTTCCTGCATGACATTAGCCGGAGCCCCTAAAGGTCTGATACTGATAGTGCCGTCAGTGCCAATTTCCATTTTTTCCAACGGCAAAGGCAATTGGATAGGCCCCTCTTCGCCGACAACATTTAAACCAGAAGCTGTTTGCAAAACGCCAGTCGGGCTTAGTTGTAAGTTACCAGCTCTGGTATAGGCCTCATTGCCATCTGCATCTTGTACTGACAACCAACCTTTACCCTGCACCGCAACATCTAACTCTCGCTCTGTGATAATGAATGAGCCATCGTCAAAATTTTGACCAGGTCGCTCAGTCAGCGAAAACACTCGTGTAGGCAAACCTTCCCCAAATGCCTGCATAGCACGAGCCTGCTCTAAATCCGCTTTAAAGCCTGTAGTGGTGCTGTTTGCAAGGTTATTCGCTTTAATACTGATGCCATTCATGTTCTCTTTGGCACCGCTCATCGCGATATAAAGTAAATGGTCCATAATCTGGCCTCCACCTGAGATAGGTGAAGTAAAGCAAGACTGATGCCAAGAAAGGGGGAGTTAAAAAGAGACTAGCGGGCAAAAGTTATAAGCTTTTGTTTTTAATTATGTTCACAGAGGCGGTAGCAACTGAGTTAGTCAAATTGCTAGATAAATTTAAATCTATTGATGACAGAAAAAGAACTGGTTGCCGCGCTAAAGTTTGAATTGCTCACTTCTATTTTTGCGCTGTATACAGAGTCTTTTGGCAAGGCTTGTGTAAGTTGATGGATTTCAAGCTGGTTACAACTGTAAGTACCCAAAGCTTTGCCTGAAGAGTTAAATAACCAGAGTGTACAATCCATAGACAGAGCTTTGGTTGGGTTAAATCCGACCATCACGAGCTGCCCGGTACGCTCTGGTTTGTGCACCTTAAATGTCCGGGTCTGGGAAGCACCAGCCTTGAGCACAAAATCCATAGTGATCAACACATCCTCCTCAGCAGCGCAAGGCAGAGCAGTCAGTAGCATAGCTGCAAATAGAGTCTTTAAACTCACAGCAACCTCCAACGTTGATAAAAAGCAGCAAAGACCAGACAAGTAAAACCTTGAAGTAGCCAATAAAAAAGCCCAAAGCACTGGCTTTGGGCTCTATTGCAGACTCTTTTATCGGATCTGCAACACAGTGTTTTGTAGGGTACTGTTCACTTCAAGTGCTCTTGAGTTGGCCTGGAAGTTACGCTGGGCAGCAATTAAATCAACCAGCTCATTGGTCAGGTTCACGTTTGAACTTTCCAGTGCTGAGGAGTTAATAGAACCATAAGTACCGGAGTTTGCCTCACCCGCTAAAGCTTCACCAGACATCAAACTTTGACGCCAGGAGGTATTACCTGACTGAGTCAAACCCTGTGGGTTAGCAAACTTCACCATAGCGACCTGAGCTAAGAAAGTTTGGTCGCCATTGGAGTAAGACGCCATTACCTTTCCAGCCGCATCAATGTCAACACTGGTCAAGCGACCCACTGTAGTACCGTCACCATCCAAACTACCCAACTCAAACTTCGACGAATACTGGGTAGGGTTTTTTGTACCTGCAGGATCAGTAAAATTGATCGATACGTCAGTAGTAAACTGCGCACCATTAGTTAACAAACCATCTAAGGTCGCTTTTGGCATCACCAGCGACGGCATAGGCACTGTAGTTGGGTTACCGTTTAAATCAAAATCCAACACAGGAGTAGCGGCTGGCAAGGTAAAAGGTGTGCCTGTGTTGTCGTCCAATACGGCATACACTTCCCAATCGTTATCTGTCACGGGATCGGTACGACGGAAATACATAGATAAAATATGAGGTTCACCCAAACTGTCATAAATAGTGGTTGAGGTTTGGTTGTTATAAGTGGCTGAGTTAGTGGCGTCAAAAGCTGGCAAAGGCACAGCTTTTGGTTGCTGCCGCGAATCCAGGTTCATCGTCAAAAACACGTTTTGCGTCGCACGGGGTGCACCAGCCGTATTTGGGATCTGAATAGGTGAAGTGGTACTTAAACTCACAGAGGTTGTTTCCCCTGTAGCTGGGTTCACCGGGAAACCTTGTAAGAAACCACCGTTGTTATCAGAGATAAAATTGTTTTTATCCAGTTTAAAAGCGCCAGCTCTGGTGTAGGAATAGTCACGGTTGCCAATTTCCGGCGCTATGGCAAAAAAACCATCGCCTGTGATAGCCAAATCCAGTGAGTTATTCGTGAACTTTAACGAGCCCTGAGAAAACTGCTGTGCCACTTTAGATGTGGTGACACCGTCCCCGACTTTAGTTTTGTTTGAACTGAATACAGAAGCCGCATACACATCAGCAAATTCGGCTCGGGACTCTTTAAAGCCTGTGGTATTGACGTTGGCGATGTTATTCGCGGTAGTATCAATGTCCTTTTGAGCCGCAGCCAGGCCACTTAACGCTATATTAAAACTCATAGTTCACCTCAATTCTTTGATTAGGTAGCAATTTCTTCAATATCAGATAATTTTTTCTGGCCTTGGCCGTACACATTTAACAGCAGACCCTGAGTGGTGCCGTTGCCTAAAGTAATACTGGTGACAGGAGCATAGACAGAGGTCACGATAGCTTCGTTTTTGCCTGCGATAGAACCTTCAACGGAAATGGTGTAAACACCGGCCTTTGCAACTTCCATCACCGGGTTGCCTTTGTCATCAACCTTAGGAGTACCATCTTCATTCAGAGCCTGAGTATCAGTGGTACCATCCCATGGCAATTGCAAACGTCCTGCATCGGCTTTTTCTATGGTGGCAGAACGAACTACAACACCATCGGCATTTTTAATCTGCACTTTGATATTTGTTGCATTTTCAGGAAAATTAGCACTGGCAACTACTTCATTTTTACCGTCAAAAACCATCTCATCAGACTTCACCAACACATACTGCCCTACCAAAGAGGAGGCTTGCAGTGCCTGACTGGAGTTCATAGTGGTGGCGAAATCTTTAAAGTTAGTATTCAGGGACGCAATACCATCCGCCATCGTGAACTGAGTCATCTGAGCTATCATTTGATCGTTTTCTACCGGCTTAGTCGGATCCTGATAAGCCAGCTGCTGAGTTAACAAAGCAAAGAAGTCAGACTGGGTTAAAGCTCCGTTATTGTTGTCCGTGGTAGTGGGCTTATCTCCCCAATACATACCATCCAGTGGATTCGTTGTATTATCGACTTTACTCATGCCCTACCCCTTATCTTTGGCCCAGCATCAAAGTGCGGCTGACCATTTGTTTGGCAGCATCAGCAACCTGCACATTGGTCTCATAAGAACGGGAAGCAGAAATCATATTGGCCATTTCTTCCATGATGTTGACATTAGGTTTGTAGATGTAACCTTTTTCATCGGACAAAGGATGATGAGGTGCATATTCAACATTCAGTGGCGCATCTGACTCCACTATGCCTAGTACCTGAACCTTTGCTCCTTCCTGGCCAAGCTGAGCTTGCTCAAGGGCAGTCGCAAATACAGGGTGACGTGCTCTGTAGGTTTGATCGATGCTGCTACTAATGCTATTGGCATTGGCCATATTACTGGCCGTAGTATTTAACCGTACTTGCTGCGCGGACATGCCGCTCCCGGCTATATCAAAAACGTTATACAGGCTCATTATTGCGTACCTCCGCCAATGGCCTTTTTCAGGCCGCTTATACGACTGTTCAGGAAATTCAGCGTGGTTTGATACTCCATGCTATTACGGGTAAAAGCATTTCGTTCTTCGTGGATGTCAACACTGTTGCCATCCCCTGTATCAGGCTGATTCGGAATTCGGTATTGAGTTTCAGAATGACGGGCAGTCGAAATTTCAAAATGCTTAGGATCGGTTCGGCCAAGCGAACCCGACTGGCGTGATTGAGCACCAGCTAATGCAGTTTGAAAATCCATGTCTTTTGCCTTGTAACCCGGAGTATCAGCATTTGCGATATTTTCGGCCAAGACTTGAGAACGTTTGTCGCGGATCAGTAGCGCATCTGGATGTAGCCCAAATGCTTTTTCGAAGCTGATTGCCATTGTTGCCATCCTGTTTTTCAGAGATGGCAAATATCTAGCAAAACTCAGGCCAATATTTTAGGTCAGATTTTTTTTCGGTACACTATGCCCGGGTTACAACGCACCATATCAAAATCGTTGTTTAGGCTGGAAAGGGACTCTGAAGCGCCCAAAAACAAGTAACCACGCGGGTTTAAGGCCTGTGAGAACTGTTTTATAATTTTCATTTTGACTTCAGGAGAGAAGTAAATAAGCACATTGCGGCAAAAAATAATGTCGAATTTACCAAGCAGAGTATAACTATCAAGCAAGTTTAAATGCCGGAACGAAACGTTTTTGCGGACGGCATCTTTTAGCCGCATCATGCCGTTACCGGAATCGTCAAAAAACTTACTACGTCGCTCCGGCGACAAACCTCGGGACAAAGCTAAACCATCATATTCTGCGCGCTGACAGTGTTCGAGCATTGCATTAGAAATATCGGTTCCTAAGATAGTGATTCCTAAAGGGAAGGCCGAAGGTCTGCTTTGCTGATACTCCAACCCCGTCATAGCTATCGAATAAGGTTCCTGACCTGAAGAACTGGCAGCTGACCAAATTTTGACGGTCTTATGATCCTTTTCAAATTCAGGCAATATTTGCTTCTTTAACAGCTCGTAGGGGTAGTTGTCA
>NZ_JAIWOI010000128.1 GCF_020217005.1 Rheinheimera sp.
CGAAACCACAAGGTTTCGTTGGTGGTCATAGCGTCAATGACAGCGGAACGCAATTGCCGCTCAAAAGGGCTTAAGGTTTTGTTCAATAACTCGGATAAAGACGAAAGGCCAAAACGCTGCATCAAAGGCGCTAGTCGGCTTTTCACTAAATATTGTTTATTATCCCCCAGCACAATACCGCACTGCTGCTCCAGGAAATCCCGAAACAGTCGATATTCACTTTCCTGCAGCTCTTTGTTTGCCACCAACATAAAACCTCTAATCAGTATGCAACCATTTCCGCACGGATTCGGCTAGTTCATCCGGGTTAAATTTCGCAATAAAATCATCAGCCCCTACTTTCTGCACCATTTGCTGATTAAACACGCCACTTAACGAAGTGTGCAGAATCACATGCAGTGGTTTCAGCCTCGGATCAAGGCGGATTTCAGCAGTCAGGGTATAACCGTCCATTTCAGGCATTTCAATATCAGAAATCAACAAACCGACTTTGTCGGTGACTGAATTCTGGCAAACTGCCGCGGTTTCCTGCAGATAGGTTAAAGCTTCGCGACCATTATTAACCAGATGCATCTGAACACCCAAGCCTTCAAGCGCCCTTTTCACCTGGTTCCTGGCAACAGCAGAATCATCAGCAATCAGAATTAATCTGTCGCCTAAGTCAGCACTGATGGTCGAGGTCACCACATTGCTACTGATAGTGGTTGGAGAAGGTGAAATCTCTTCGAGAATCTTTTCAACGTCAATAATTTCAACCAGCTCTTTATCAATTTCTGTAATTGCAGTCAGATAACTCTGTTTGCCCCCGGTACCTTTAGGCGGCGGCATAATAGAGCCCCAGTTGATATTGATAATACGCTCAACAGATTGAACTAAAAAGCCCTGCACTGAACGATTGTATTCGGCAATAATAATAAAACAGTCTTTGGTGTTCTCTATGGCCGCGCCGCCAGTGGCCAGACTTAAGTCAATCACAGAAATAGTTTGGCCACGTATATGAGCAATACCTCTGACATACTTGTTACGTTTTGGGATAGCAGTCAAAGGTGGACATTGCAGTACTTCACGCACTTTAAAGACATTGATACCGAAACGCTGACGTCCCTGCAAACGGAAAAGTAAAAGCTCCAGTCTGTTCTGCCCAACCAATTGAGTGCGCTGATTGACTGAATCCAGAATGCCCGCCATAGAGACTCCCTAGTCTGAAAGAATTAGTGATCTTAAAAAATCGGGAACGATTCTTGCTTTAACCACTTCAGGATGAAAAATGACTGAAAATTGACATACTTAAGTATGTTATAACCCTTTGCCGTTAAAGCATAGCTGAAACCATATGAAAATGTACGATAAATTTTTGAAATACCCACTGGGTTTTATCTTAACTGCCAGTGTTTTGTGTTCAGCATTTTCACTGCAGGCGGCAAGTTTTAGCCCACAACAACTGACAGCGGCAACGGCTCAATGGTTGAAACAGCAGAAAGAAGTACCTGAAGGCGCGCAAAGTCAGCTATCCACTTTGGATCCACGTCTGGCGCACAAGCAGTGTGATTTGCCGTTAGAGTTTAGCTTTGCAGGTCCTGTCAGTCATCAGGCGACGGTACAAATCCGGTGTCAAAGCCCGCAAAGCTGGCACCTTTTTGTCTCTGCACGTTTTAGTCAGCAAACTGAAGCTGTACATAGTTTACGTAACATAGCTTTAGGTTCGCAGATCACGGCCGATATGCTGACACTAGGCCAAACCGATTTGCGTCTGGCACGGGGATCTTTAATTACTGATCCGGCTCTGGTGGTCGGTGCCAGAGTAAAAAGAAGCCTGTCGGCTGGACAAGTTGTCACTTTGCAGGATCTTTGTCTTGTATGTAAGGGCGATATAGTTACAATTAGTGGTTTGAATAACGGTCTTGAAGTAAGAACTGTAGGCATAGCTCAGATGGACGGTATTTTGGGTGATCAAATTCAGGTGACCAATAGACAGTCCAACCGCACCATAGTCGCGGAAGTGGTGGCAGTAAAAAAAGTTGCAATAAAATTTTAAATTCTGACTAAAGTTTTACCGGACGCGGCCGTTATACAAAGCAAGGGATCCGAAACCGGATAAAGAGGGTAGAAAAATGGCGATTAATTTAACTACAGGTCAGCCTGTCACTCAGCAAGTGAAAGCTGACAAGGCTGAACAACAAAACATTCAGAAGCAGCAGGTTGCTCAACAACAGGCTGTTCAGCAGCAAAGTACAACAGGTACAGCTGCGCAAAAGCAGGATTCAGTATCGCTGACGTCTCAGGCGCAGCAATTCAGCAAAGCCCAGGAAAAGGCGAAAGCAAGCTCAGGTATTGATCAAGAGAAAGTGGATAAGATCAAACAAGAGATTTCTGAAGGCAAATACAAAGTCAATGTAGAACAACTGGCGCGCCGCATAGTCCAGTTTGAAGGTGAGTTTTTCGGCAAAAAATGAGTACCGCCTACTCTTCTATCCTCACCCTTCTAAATGAACAAGAGCAGCATCTGGATAGGCTGCTCTTGTTGCTTCACAAAGAACTGGACGCCATCCGGAGCCGCAATGTTGAAGCGCTTAAAAGCAACACCGACGAAAAAATTCAAATTCTGGATTTAGTCCAGAAAACAGATGAAGAGCTAACTGCATCACCCGATCTGAACAGCGCCAAACAACAAGATTGGTTCAAAGACGTGTTGCAACGACTTGAAGAAAAATTAGCCCAATGTAAGTTTCAGAATCAGGTGAACAGTCAAAGTGTTGAGCAAAGTCAGTTGGTCATTGAGCGTTTTAAAACAGAGTTGTTACAAAGCCGCGGCCGCGCCGGGTTGACTTATACCAACAAAGGCAAAGCAGCCCAGGTTGACAAAGGCCCGGGCATAAAGGCCTGAATCCTCAGTAGTACTTCACATTTTTAATGCGGCGGGTAGGCTGGCTATTTAAATACAGGTCGTACACTTGTTTAAAATCCAGCTCAAGCTCAGTAGCGTACACATCTCCAACAGGATAAGTTTTCACTACTCTGGCCCCTCTAATAATACCGCTGACGGATGAGTTTAACTGATCGTTACCCACCATCATTTGCTGCATATTGGCCTTGGCGTCAATTCTTTGGCCATAAACCTGCTCTGCCAGCTCACGGTAAGCCTCCAGTTTGGACGCTTTCATCGCCATTAGCATACGTTCTTGCTCACTTGCACCCGGCTGTTGGCTGAGGGGTGCATAACCAACAGCTTTTAGTATCGGAAAACGTTGTGGCTCTACCGTTTCCCATTCAACATGGCGGTCGGCTACCAGACTGCAGCCCGGTAGCAAAATCAGTAATAACGCACTGAGTGTCAGTTTTTTCATAGTGGCGTGCCTCTGGCCCATTTAATCACTGCCTGACAATGCACAATCCATGCCTTTTTTGATAACACTCCATTTGTTTAGCAAAAATTTAAATTAAGGCATAACTTTTGCTTTCACCTCCCAGATTACTTTATGGAGAGGTTGTTATGCGTCTATCCGCGCTTAGCTGGTCAATGCTGGCATTATCCCTGCTTTCAGGCACTGCGATAGCTGATTGGTATGAAGCCACAGGTCAGGCCGTGCTGCGCTCTGGTGATATGACTGCAGCCAGGACGGCAGCCACTGAAGATGCGGTGCGTAAAGCCTTATTGTATTCAGGTGCTTCTATCCGCACTGTGCAGCAGGTGACTGACGGTTTATTGACTCAGGAATCCATGATGCTGCAGACTCAAGGCGAAGTACAAAATGTACAAATCGTCTCTGAGACTGAGGAAAACGGCTACATCAATGTCACGATCAGAGCGGATATCTACCCTGATCAAAATCAATGTGCCAATCTGCAGCTAAAAAAAGAATTACTGATCAGCCCCTTTTTCATTGAAAACAGAGAACAGGCTATTACAGGTCAGTTGTACGATTTGGATCAAGCCAGCACCAAAGTCTTTATTCAAAAGCTGGAAGAGTCCTCAGCATCCAGTCTGATCAAACTTCTGCCTCAATCGATACGACAAAAAGAACTGAATTATGCTGACCGCGGTGCCTTACAGCGCAACTATGGCGGCCGCTATCTGCTCAGAGCAAGTTTAGGTGATGTCTCTTTAGGAGAACGTGTTGGTACAAACTGGACTTTTTGGTCAGATCAAGACAGAGAACGCTTTTACCAGCTACAACTGGAACTTTCGGATATTCAGGAACAAAAAGTGCTGTTTAGTCAAACCTACCAGACCTCTGCGGTTTGGGAGTTTCGTGACACTACGGTCATTAGCCCTAAGACTCAGCGTTTTTGGCAGACTGGCTACGGAAAATCTATAGAAAGGGTGTTAAATGCCGCGGCACAGGATGTCGAAGAGGCTCTGCGCTGCGAAACTATATTGGCGGACATTACACTGGTGCAGCAGCACAAAGTGTTGCTGAACCTTGGCAGCCAACAAGGACTAAAACTTGGTGACGAGCTGACTATTTTATTCCGGCGCCAGCATAAAGATAGCTTTGGTCAATTGCAGGATCAACTGACCGTCAGCGAGCTAAAGGTCAAAGTCACTGAACTGACCCACAAAAATGCCTGGGCTGAAAGTATCAATATGGATTTACTGGCCAATGTGCAAGTAGGCGACGCAGCAACCCTGGTGAATGACACAAATTAAGATGTGGGATAGTTAGCAGCAATGGCCGCCCCAACAGGAATCGAACCTGTAACTGCCCCTTAGGAGGGGGCCGTTATATCCATTTAACTATGGGGCGGATGCCGACAGCATAACAAAGAACGACTTAAACTCAAACGACGCCGAGCTTGAGTGTCTAGTTCTTGAGCAGTTCAATATATCCAGGGTGCGAAGTCGCATTGAACAACGATAAAAATTGCAACATAACTAATAAACTGAAATCGCCTGCCGATATACAGATATAGTAAGTCAAAAGAGCTGAAGCTCACTAAATAAGACAGGAGCTGATATGACGGATAAGCCAATTTATGTAACTCAGCCAGCTTTACCACCACTGGAAGAGTTTATCCCCTATCTGCAACAAATTTGGGATAACAAAATTCTGACGAATTGTGGTCCTTTTCATCAGCAGCTTGAACAAGCTTTAGCAGACTATCTGGGGGTTAAGTACATCAGTCTGTTTGCCAATGCAACCTTGGCTTTAGTCACTGCGCTTCAAGCTTTGCGGATCACTGGCGATGTCATTACTACCCCTTATTCTTTTGTAGCTACAGCTCACTCGTTAAAATGGAACGGTATCAGGCCTATTTTTGTCGATATTGACCCTAAAACCTGCAATTTGGACCCTGCGGCTATAGAAGCGGCCATCACGCCACAAACAACAGCCATAATGCCTGTACATGTCTATGGCACACCTTGTGATGTGGATGCAATTGAACGAATAGCCGAAAACTACAACCTGAAAGTTATTTATGATGCGGCTCACGCCTTTGGCTGCAAAGTGAACGGCAAAAGTCTGTGCTCTTTTGGTGATATCTCTGTGGTGAGCTTCCATGCTACTAAGGTGTTTAATACCTTTGAGGGTGGCGCCATTATTTGTCAGGATGCAAAAACCAAAGCTCATATCGATCATCTAAAAAACTTTGGCTTCGTTGACGAAACTACTGTTGTGGCTGCAGGCATCAACGGGAAAATGAGTGAAATTAACGCGGCTTTTGGTATGTTGCAGCTAAAACATGTAGATGCAGCAATAGCTAAACGAGCACAGGTCAACAAATTCTATACCGAGCGTTTGCGTTTTGTGCGTGGAATTTCTTTGTTGCAAGACAATCGTAACCACGATTCAAACTATTCCTACTTTCCCATTTTAGTAGAAGCAGACTACCCCATCAGCCGGGACGATCTTTACAACAAATTCAGAGAACAAAACATTATGGCCAGGCGCTATTTTTATCCTCTGATCAGTGAGTTTCCTATGTACAGAGGATTGCCTTCAGCAAACGCTGGTTTGCTGCCCAACGCCAAAGAAATTTCGTCAAGAGTCCTCTGTTTACCTTTGCATCCAAATTTGGAAGACGCTGAATTGGAGCGCATCATGTCTGTCATCATCGCTTGTGCCAAAAAACACCAGCACAAACGTGCTGCCAGGAACTAAGTAAAAATGCGTATTGCTATTATGCAACCCTACGCTTTTCCTTATCTTGGCTACTTTCAACTGGCCAGGCATGCCGATCATTTTGTATTGCTGGATGATGTTAATTATATAAAAAAAGGCTGGATCAACAGAAACAGAATAGTGACAGCTCAAGGCGAATATCTGTTCACTATTCCTCTGGTTAAACCCAGTCAGAACAAAAAAATTAATACACTGCAACTCTGTGACTTTAAAAAAAATGCCACTGCCCTGCTGCATATTGCCCGGCAGTCTTATAAAAAAATGCCTTATTTTGACCAAGGCTATAGCCTGCTTGAGCGCTGTTTTGCTTTTGATGGAGAGCTGTTAGCTGACTTTATTAGCCACAGTCTGGGCACGTATTTTAGCTATCTACAGATAGCTGCATCCGTCCACCACAGTTCTGTATTAGATCCACAGCCGCAGCTCACCGCACAAGACCGTATTATTCATTTGAACAAGATACTTGATGCAGATACCTATCTGAACTTGCCAGGAGGACAGCAGCTGTATGACAAAGCCAGTTTTGCAGCAGAAGGGCTACAACTCAAATTTATTGACACCTCTACGCCGCTGAATTACCAACAACCTTTTGGTCAACGTCTAAATCATATGTCTATTATCGACGTCACTATGTGCGTCAGCAAAGCAGACATTCAAAAAGAACTCTCTGCCTTTAGGACCCTATCATGATCAATAAAAACTACCTTCAGGTTCAGGCTCACTATGAAACCTGCTACGAGCGTGAAGGCGATTCCTGCAAAGGAGTTGACTGGCCAAACGAACGCGATGCGCGTTTAAGGTATCAGGTGATGACGGGGCTATTCAAACAGGATAATGCTGTAACTATTGCTGATATTGGTTGTGGTTTAGGTCATTACTATGCTTACCTGAAGGAAACCGGACAGTTGCAATATTGTCATTATACCGGCTTGGATATTTCAGCCAAAATGACCGCAGCCTGTAAAAAAAAATACCCAGACACAGACTTTATCACCATAGATTTGTTAGCTGAACCCTGTGCGCATCGTTTTGATTATGCGGTGTTAAACGGTGTATTTACTGTTAAAAACAGTTTAAGCCAACAAGACATGTGGGAATTTTTTACCGCGTTAATTCAGCGCTGCTTTGCTCTTGTGGATAAAGGGATAGCCTTTAACCTGATGAGTAAAAATGTGGACTGGGAACGGGAAGATTTATTTCATGTGTCTATGGATGAACTCTCAGCTTTTTTAACAAAACATTTGTCCCGCCATTTTGAAATCAAACACCAGTATGGCCTGTATGAATACACTGTCTATTTATATAAAGAGGCAAAAGCATAACATGAAAAAAATAGTCATATTTGGCACAAAAGATTTTGCTGAGCTTGCACATTTCTACATCTGCACTGACGGTATAGATCAAGTGTGCGCTTTTACGATGGATAAAGACTACATAGAACAAAACGAGTTCAAAGGACTACCTGTAGTTCCCTTTGAAGAACTTGAAACGCTGTATCCACCTCAAGATTATTATATTTTTGTGCCAATGAGTTACTCATCTTTAAACGAAAGCCGCAAACGCAAATACTATGAAGCCAAAGCAAAAGGCTATCGCTTCTATTCTTACATCAGCCCAAAAGCGACCTACTACGGTACTGCTATTGGTGAAAATTGTTTTATCTTCGAAAACAACGTGATCCAACCTTTCACTCAAATAGGCAACAATGTAATTTTGTGGAGTGGCAATCATATTGGCCATCATAGCACTATTGAAGATCATGTGTTTATTTCATCCCATGTGGTTATTTCAGGCCATGTCACCATAGGTGAAGGCAGTTTTTTAGGCGTCAACTCCACTATTAATAACGGTATTAGCATTGGTAAATACAATGTACTGAGTTCAGGCGCCTTAATACACAAAACCACTGAAGACTATTCAGTGTACAAAGCGGCCAGAGCAGAAAAAGCCGCTTTTAAAAGTAATGAATTAAAAGGATTCTAAGGTGTTGTGGTCAAAGCGGGGTTTGGTCGTACAACCGGATCAGAGCAAATGGTGGCAACAAAGCCACGCCCAATGTCCGGTGATGGATCCTGTTCCTGCAGCCGAGGGGTTGCATTTCGTCTATTTCTCCTCCAGAGATCAGGCCGGGCGCAGTCATATCAGCAGATTATTGTTTGACGTAAAAGCACTGCAGCCAGTTACAGAAGCAGAGTTAGTTCTTACGCTGGGTAAAACTGGCTGTTTTGATGACTCGGGCGTTATGCCAGCCTGTGTTCTGCATTTTAAGGGCTGTTGCTATTTGTTTTACATAGGCTGGATGCAGCGGGTATCAGTGCCCTATCAGAACGCAATTGGGTTGGCTCAGATCCTGGCAGATGGCAGTCTGAAGCGCCTTTACGAAGGACCGCTGTTTCCCCCTTTAAAAAATGAGCCTTACTTTACCGGCACTGTACATGTGCAGCAGATAAAAGATCAGCTCATTGCCTATTATCTGAGCTGCACCGGCTGGACAGAGGGCGAAAACGGCAGGATGGAGCCAGAATACAATATCAAAATAGCGAGCTCTCAAGATGCGGTAAACTGGCAACGGGATGCTCAAGTTGCCATAGAGTTGAATGCAGCCACAGAAGGTGGACTGGCCAGCGCGACAGTGCTTTCCCGGCAAAACCACTATCTAATGTGGTATTGCTATCGCGGTAAAAGTCAGTACAGAGAGAATATCCATGAGTCCTACCGTATTGGACTTGCCAGTTCTGCAGATGGCTTGAATTGGCAGCGTCAGGATCAATTGCAAAGCCTGACATTGGGTGAACAGGGGCAATGGGACTCTCAGATGCTTGCATACCCAAATGTCACCCAAACCTCAGAAGGCGTCATTATGTTGTATAACGGCAATCATTTTGGCAAACACGGCTTTGGCGCTGCAGTATTACAAGGTGAAATATGAAAGATCTCTGCGGCATCAGAGCCGAATTCAATCAAAATGGCTACGTCATTATTGAAGACTTTTTTGATGATACACAGTTGCAGCGTATCGTGAGTGGCTTTAATCAGTTAGTAAGCCAGCAGCTGCACTTATTGTCGTGCCAGCCGCTCGAGTCGCTGGAGCAAAATTTGCTGCTGTTGTTTAAACAGGACCTGACCAGATATCTGAATACCATCAAAGCATTTTCCAGGGTAGCGGCTATACATCAGGCCTTTAACAGCGAAAAGTTTTACCAACTGCTACAACTAATGCAGATCCAATGCCCTACCATACCGACAGGCCCTGTGGTTCATCTGATGTCCGATCAACTCAAAGTGCCCGGAGGCTATTTTGGCCAGGGCGCTCATCAGGACTGGAGCTCTATGTACAGCTCATTAAATGCGCTGACATTCTGGGTGGCATTAACAGATGTCGGTCAAACAAACTTCCCACTTGAAGTGATACCAGGTAGCCACCTGAATGGCTTTATCGAAGGGCAGCCAACAGACCATTACTTTGAACTGGATTTAGCCAGGTACAACAGTACTTTGTTTCAGACTGTGGCGGTAAAAGCCAAAAGCGCTGTGATTTTTTCACCTTTTTTAATTCATAAAACCGGATTGAATTCCTGCTCAGGTTTTCGTCTGGCGACCTCCTACCGGGTTGATGATTCAGCGGATCTTTACCATACGCAACAGGGCTATTATACCGCCTATAGCAGATCGGTGAATCGCACTATAGATAGTTCAAACTGGCCTGCAGCCGAGCTCATTAAAAAACAATACACAGGGGTCTTATGAGTAATTACGTCAATTTGGCCGATATAGTCGCGCCTGAAAAATTACAAATTATTGAAAGGTACCAGCAAGAGTCGGCCTTTGTGACTGAGTCCGTGATCCGGGGCAAGACGCTGCGGTATAACACCCAAAGC
>NZ_JAIWOI010000129.1 GCF_020217005.1 Rheinheimera sp.
CGAAAGGAGCTGCGCCAGTTACAGAGAATTGGCCGGCAGAACCTGCGGTAATTACCTGAGCTGAAGCGTTAGTACCGTTAGTGCTTGCCGTTTGAGCGATAGCCGGGTTTGGGCTTACAACGATACTACCCAACTGAGTACCTGCTGGGTCAGCTACAGCACGGATAGTACCAAAAGTTAAAGCCTGCACCTGAGCTAAAGTGAAGGTGTTCTGCACTGTAACAGACGCCGTAGATGGCACTGTTTCAGCGATAGCCTGACCTTGAGATACTACAGCAGCAACCAGGCCAACGCCCGCTGCTACCTTGTTTAAATCAAATTTCTTCATAATCATCTTTCCTATATTGATCAAATAGTTACAATGAACCCGCTCAGGTAACATTTGATGTTTCACACTAAGCGTATTTATGTATCGACCCCAGTTTAAAAAACTTTATACAATTTTTGTGTTTTTTTATATTTTTTTCATTATCTAGCTGACTTGATAAAAACTGCCAAATCTAGCGTCAAAAAGCTGCCATACCCCGTTTTTTCAAAGGTTTAAATCACATTAGAAACAACGAAGTGAGATCACGCTTTATTTCAAATTTAGAAAAAATGTAAATAACAATACTAATTGAATAAGAAATAAATGATTTACCGAATTAAAGAATGATTTTTTCAAACTTTTGTTCAGGTGAAATCGATAAGCAATATAAACTGCCTACAACTGAATACAACTATATTATCCGCATTCAGGCAGCTGTTGCCGCCTGAATCTATTATTACAATTGTTGTAGAACCATAGCCGGAATTAGTGTACTGGCGGAAGCAATTACGACATTGTCTCTGGTGGACACTACCCTGCTATTAATCTGCAAACCACGTCGGGTTGGCACCATAGTTCCGGTCAAGACATAATCCATGCCCTGAGAATCCCGTAATTTTTTGGTGTTACGTGACAAAGATAAATCACCGGTCGGACCCACTGTAATTTCCCGCGTCAGTTTGTATTCAATGACTCTGGCACCATAAGTGGGTAATACAGTGCTTAATTCTTCCGCCAGTTGATTGCCCACTGAGCTGGTTTGCTCCAGTTGCTCGTCAAAAAATACAAAACTGGCTACGCCGACCCGATTTCCGGCCAACTGCTGATTTCCTGCCAGTTTAAAAGCTAATTGTGACACGTAGTCGCTCAAGGATTTGCGACTCATGTGAAACTGTGGCGCCATGGCATAGTGTTGCATGTCAGCACCAGCAGCCGCCAGTTCAGAAGGTAAAGTCCGGCGTTTAAAGGTTTTGACCTGCAAACCAGGAATAGGCTGACCTGATGCTGAAGCTCCGTCCAGCTGAGAGGCCTGCACAGTGCCACCTGCAGGTGCTGCCTCTGCATAAGGCGTGGTCATTGCATACCAACTTGTGTCTTTGCTTCTGGCAGGATCAGAATAAACAGGAGATGAAGATTCAGACGATGAACAATTACAATCTGCTTGTGCAACCACGGCTGGGCTCTTTGTTTGGCCAGAAGTCTCGGATCCACTATCCGGCATCACACTTTGTTCTGTCTGTGCTGTCTGAGTGTCAGTTGGCATCGCCATAGCGGTGTTTGGTTCAACAGGCTGCGCAAACGAAGCCGTTTGCCCTCCAGCGCCTTGCCTATTAGCTGACACCTCAGATACAACTGAACTCAGTTCAACCAATAAGGTATTTAACTCTTCCTGAGTCGTCACCAAAGACTCTAATGCTTGTAAGCTTTCCTGACGTTTTTCCGGTGTCAGTTCATCATGTCCCAGATACTGATCTCTGGAAGGTTCCTCAGCCAGCTGCGACATATCGCCAAGAGCTTGCACTAAAAACTCTAAGTCTGCTTCATTGGTAACCAGGCGCTCCAACGCAGGTTTTTGTTCTTCCCATTCAACTTTCAGGCTTGCCAGTTGCTGTTCCAGTTCCTTGACTTTAGCTTCAGCTGCTAATTGCTCAGCACTCTTGCCTTGATCCCCAGCTTCACTGTCTACCGTACCGGTACCTGAAGCACTTTCAGCCTGGTCAGTTTCCACAGCTGAAACAGATTGTTCATCCATAGAAGCACATGCACTGATCAAAGTAAGCGCCAGCACCATTACAGTAACTTGCATACCTGTTCGCATTTTTTGCGTTTTAGTTTTCATGATCATGCCTTTTTGTTCAGTGTCAGCTTCAAGGGGTGGTGCCAGCCGACATCGTATTAATTTCTTGCAGTAACTTCGCCAGATCAGATTTGATTGCAACCTGGTTTGCGACCATACGCTGTAAATAATCGACTTCAGTTGACTCAGCCACCTGCTGATTTTCTGCGTCATTTTCCTGCTCGTCTGATGAAGGATTATTCTGCTTTTTGACGTACATCATTCGCAACAAAAGTTCGAGTTCAGCGTCATTGTTAATTAGCTTTTTCAGCTCAGCCCTTTGCATATGCAGCTTGTGGTGTGTTTCAAGCAAACGCTGTTTAAGCTCAGTCAATCGTTCAGACTGATTTAACTCAGCCGAAACTTCTTCGGGCTCACTAGAAAAAGTTGAACAGCCCGATAACAAACTCAAAGCAACTAGAGCCGCAGCAGCGTAAAACAGCACAAAACCTTGCATCGAATCTTTCTGTTCTTTAGCGGCCATTTATTCAGCTCCCGCCGCCTTTAGCTGCAACAAAGGTGCAGTATTACTGCCTTTCAGCGCCTGAACCACATTTTGCGGGATCAGAATTTGAGCTGAGGCCAGTACTTTTTTATCGTTTACATTCACCATACGGGCATTAACTAACACCCCGCCCTGATGCCGCACTAAGGTCCCCCCCAACACCACACTGATCGGGTATTGCTGAGTCAGTTCGAGGAAGTCTCGGCTGAAGGTAAAATCTCCCGTTGGCGTCACCCGGATATAGTCAGTGGTTTTAAAGTCTGTCACCGCCATGCCAAACTGAGTGGCTTCGTGCATAAAAGCTTCAGAAATCTGATTGCCTAATAAATCGCCTTGTTGGTAATCACCATCCAAATACACAAAACTGGTGACGCCTACGCTAAAAGTCGTGCTCAATACTTCAAGATTCGCAGCTAAATCATGCATCAGGCTTTGCACATAATGATTGACTGTGACAGCGGGTTCCGTCTTATAACCTGGCATTTTCATTCCAGCCATGCGGGCATTTTGCACTGCAGCACTGTCGTAGTTGTTCACGTATAAATGAGCCAATGACTGATCAGCAGTGGTCATTGCTTTTCCCTGATTTAACTCAACCTCATTTGTCCGGCCTGTAACCTTGTCATCAGGCTCTAACTGGATCATCAGTTGAGTACAACCAGACATCAGGCTTAGCGTTAAAACACAAGCAGGCAATAATACATAATTCAGTCTGTTCATCCGTCAGGACTCCGAATTGCGATACAACTTGTTATGGCGTAATTGTAACTGCTCGTCAGGCCATAACACGGCTACGGGAATAACGCTGGATGCAGCAGCGAGCACCTGCTGGCTTTTCAGGTCGATTAATTTCGCATTGACTGTGATATGCAACTCCCCTTCGGTCAGAGTCCCAGTGATCACATAACGGGCTTGTTGCGATTGAGCCAGCTCAGTTAAGTTTCGCCCTAAGGCATTTTCATAGCCTGAATGCACCAGTACTGCGTCATTCAGGCGGATTTCGCTGACCTGATAACCCAACTGAGTCGCCACAGTCTGCATACTTTCCTGCAGTTGCAACGAGGCGTTGTAGCTGGCACTGCGGCTTATATCAGGCGCCATCAGCTGGACATCAGCAAAAGTAGTCACTGCTATAGCACCGGATTCTAAAGGCTGCAGTTTATAAAACAGCTGATCGGCCAGACGTTCAGTGTAAAACAACAATGGAGGATGATTCGCGGCCTTTGACGACAGCAGCGGATCGGCAACATCTTGCCCCTGAGGCAAAAAGCTGCAGCCGCATAACAGCAAAACTGATAGGTATAGGCTTAAAAATCGCACTCTAGCCCCCGACGCGAATATCGCTTGTTGATCTATGCCAGATATACAGCAAATTTGGTGCCAGAAAATTTTGACGCTTTTTTGCACAAAAAATAAAGCCAGATCACAATCAACTGAATGAGGATTGTGATCTGGCCCCATTTCCGGGTTGTTAGATAGCTATGGGAGCTTTAATGGCAGGATGTGCCAAATAATTGACCAGTTCAAAGTCTTCGATACGGAAGCTAAAAATATCTTTAACTGCCGGATTGAGCTTCATCTGTGGCAGTGGGTGCGGTGTGCGGCTGAGCTGCTCGTTCACTTGCTCCAGATGGTTGCTGTATAAATGCGCATCACCAAAAGTGTGCACAAAATCACCAGGAGTTAAATCACAGACTTGCGCCACCATCATGGTCAGCAAAGCATAACTTGCTATATTAAAAGGCACTCCCAGAAAAATATCAGCGCTGCGCTGATACAACTGGCAGGACAACTTCCCATCATGCACATAAAACTGAAACAGCGTATGGCAAGGCGGCAAGGCCTGCTTGCCCATAGCAGCATTGTCTTTTGGACTAAATTTCGTATCGGGCAAAACGGCAGGATTCCAGCCACTGACGATTAACCGGCGTGAATCCGGGTTGGTTTTAATGTCGTGAATCAGCTGACTAATTTGGTCTATCACCCGGCCATCCGGCGTTTGCCAGCTGCGCCACTGCGCACCATAAACCGGGCCCAAATCTCCCTGTTCTGTGGCCCATTCATCCCAAATCGTTACTTTATTATCTTTCAGATACTGGATATTGGTATCACCTTTAAGAAACCACAGCAGCTCGTGAATAATAGAGCGCAGATGGCATTTTTTGGTGGTCACCAAAGGAAAGCCCTGGCTTAAATCAAACCTCATCTGATAGCCAAACACGCTGATAGTTCCGGTGCCGGTGCGGTCAGATTTCTTATGGCCATGCTCCAGCACATGGCGCATTAAGTCTAAATACTGCTTCATGCCTTGCTCTCTTTCTTCACTGTATTTTCACGGCCATTCTTTTCACGAGTGTAGCCCCAAATAATCAGCCCTAAACCTGCAACTATCATAGGGATACAGAGCCACTGTCCCATCGACATGCCAAGCGACAATAAACCTAAATGAGCGTCCGGTTCGCGGAAAAATTCAATAATAAAGCGTGCTGTGCCATAGCCCAGCAGGAACAAACCAGCGACATTACCTGCAGGTGGATTTTTGCGTTTGTACCACTGCAATAAAACAAACAGAATGATGCCTTCGCCTAACAGTTCATACAATTGAGACGGATGGCGTGGCAGCATACCAGCATTAGGGAATAATACAGCCCATGGCACATCTGTAGTCCGGCCCCACAATTCGCCGTTGATAAAGTTACCTAAACGACCAAAAGCTAAACCCAAAGGCAGCAGAGGCACAACAAAATCGCCCAGTTCCAGATAACGTTTTTTATTGCGCCAGGCAAACCACGCCATAGCCGTCATCACACCCAGAACACCACCGTGGAAGGACATCCCCCCTTCCCAGGTGCGGAATAAGTACAAGGGATCAGCCACAAAATTACTGAAACTGTAAAACAACACATAACCCACACGGCCACCAACAATCACGCCGAGGAAGCCAAAAAACAGTAAATCACTGACTTGATCACGGGTCCAGCCAGAACCTGGATTGTCGGCCTGGCGATTCGCCAGCCAGTTAGCTAACAGAAAAGCAATGACATACATCAGGCCATACCAACGCACTGCGACGGGACCTATGCTGAAAATTACCGGGTCAATTTGCGGGAATAGAAAATAAGAGTCCACCATGAAAAGTCCTGTTCTAATCAATAAATCAGTAGGGCACCCAGCCGGATACACACATCTTGATAAGGTCAAACATTGTAACAGCCCTTGGTCCTGTTAAGCACGCAATTGGTTCAACAGCTGTTTTTGGTCGAGGAAACGTTGTACCTGCAGACGAACTTGTTTGGGCGACTGACAGGCTAGAATTTCAGGTAGCAGTAATTGTAGTTCTGACAGATGAACTCTACGCAGTAACCATTTGATTTTGGCCAGGTTACTGCTGTTCATACTGAATTTATCATAGCCCATAGCTGCTAAAATCAGCACCCCAGCTGGTTCACCCGCCAGCTCGCCGCAAATACTCATAGGCAATTGTAGCCCCTGTGCCTGCAGCGACATCTGATGTAAGGCTCGCAGCACCGCCGGATGCATTGCATCGTACAATGCGGCAACTCGTGGGTTGTTCCTGTCCACCGCCAATAGATACTGGGTTAAGTCGTTAGTACCAACAGAACAAAAATCCACTTTACGCGCCAGTTCTGGCAACTGGTACATAATGGATGGCACTTCAATCATCACACCTACTTTGGCTTTGGGTAGCTGAACTTCGGTACCTGCCAGCTCATCGGTCAGTTCAAAGGTCGCTTGTTTGATCAGACGAAGTGATTCGTCCACTTCAGCCAGATCCGAAATCATCGGCAGCAAAATATGTAAATTACCCTGACCAATATTGGCTTTGAGCATAGCGCGAATTTGCACCAGAAAAATTTCTGGATGGTCCAGGGTTAAACGGATGCCACGCCAGCCTAAAAAGGGGTTTTCTTCAATAATACTAAAATAAGGTAGCGCTTTGTCCCCCCCTACATCCAAAGTACGCATCACTACAGCTTTGGTGGGATGAGACGCCAGAACCTTTTTATACAGCTCAATTTGCTCTGCTTCGGTTGGGAAGCGATTACGCATAATAAAAGGGAACTCGGTACGGTATAAGCCTATGCCGTCTGTATAAGAAGGCTGCGCACTTTCCAGCTCTATCGCAAGCCCAGCATTGACCATCAGGCTAAAAGGCGCACCGCAGGCGCTCTGAGCGTTTAAATGCATCTCCGACTGATAACGGGCACTTAACTGCGCATCTTCACTAATCAAAGCCTGATATTCAGCGACTATAGCTTCGGCAGGCGCGACTAAAATTTGACCTCGGTAGCCATCGACTATTAAACGCTGGCTTTGCCAGTGAAACAATGGCAGTTCGTCCAGCCCCATCACAGCCGGAATACCCAAAGCTCGCGCCATAATGGCGGCGTGTGAGTTAACTGAACCTTTAAGTGAAACAATAGCAACAAGCTGTGCACGTGGGATTTCAGCCAGCATAGTAGCTGTGACATTATCGGCCACCAGCACCACTTTTTCCGGCAACTTGTGATGTCGCTGCTCTGTATCCAGCAAATGATTCAGCACGCGCTGGCCTAAATCACGAATGTCAGTGCCCCGCTCTCGCAGATAAGGATCGTCCATATCATCAAACTGGCGGGCAAACTTTTCCACCACTCGCTTGAGTGCACTTTTGGCACACCAGCCTTCGTGGATTTGCTTTTCAATTTCGTTACCAAGACTGGCGGCGTCTAATAGCTGGTGGTAAACATCAAAAATGGCCAAAGCGTCTGCCGGCAAATGGCCGGCCATACGCTCAGCTAAACGATTAAACTCAGCTTTGGTAATTTTGACGGCTTTATAAAAACGCGACAGTTCTTTTTCCGGATCATCGACTTTCTTCAGTGATATGGCATCAAAATCACTGGACGGTTCCAACACAAAACCTTCACCTATTGCTATACCTGGTGCACCAGGTAAGCCCAGTAACTGACCTGTACTTTTTTGTTGTTTTGAATTCTGGCTGGCGGCCTGTCGCATTTCTGCGTTGACTAAGACAGACGCTAACTGCACCCCTAAAGTCACCAGAAAAGATTCTTCATCTTCACTGAACACCCTGGATTCGCCCTGCTGTATTGTTAATACACCCAAGACTTTGCGGTGATGAATAATAGGACAGCCCAAAAAGGCAGAGAATCTGTCCTCACTGACTTCAGGGGTGACTTTAAAGCGGGGGTGTAAATGGGCTTGTGCTAAGTTGATTGGCTCTTCACGCTGACCAACCCAGCCAATTAAGCCTTCGGAGAAGCCAATAGAAATTTGGCCAACCGCTTCAGGATTTAAGCCGTCTGTGGCCATCAACATAAAATGCTGTTGTTCATAGTCGGCTAAGTAGACAGAGCAACACTCTGTTTTCAGGGCATTTTTTACGTTCGAGACTAAGCCAGCCAATGCGTTATTCAGTACCGGCTCTTGCGCCACATCCTGCACTATGCGCCTTAACTGGCTCAGCATTCCTAACCCCTTCTGATTAACTTCTCATTTTTTCCATCTCTACGAAGATACGGCAATGCAATAGGGGCAAACTCTTTCATCACCTTGCGGTACACTTCCCGCTTAAAGGCGACGACCTGACGCACCGGATACCAATAACTGACCCAACGCCAGTCATCAAACTCCGGATGTGAAGTTTTTAACAGATTTACGTCTTCATCCTTACAGGTCAGGCGCAACAAAAACCACTTTTGTTTTTGCCCTATACACACCGGATTACTGTCCCGCCGGATTAAACGCTTAGGTAACTTGTACCTTAGCCAGTGTTTAGTTACAGCTATGATTTCTACATCATCAGGCTGCAATCCCACTTCTTCATTTAATTCGCGATACATGGCTTGCTCCGGGGTTTCCCCATCATCAATGCCGCCCTGTGGGTACTGCCAGGAATGTTGACCGTATCTCCTTGCCCAAAACACCTGTCCATGGTGGTTGTATATCACAATGCCGACGTTGGCTCTAAAGCCTTCAGCGTCGATCACAAAAACCTCTAGCTTGGTAACAGCTGTTGTTTCATCGATTCTTTCATAAAGTCACGACTTCGGCAAATTGTATTTTTTACAGAGTTATCCACAATTTAACTGATTAATTTGCACTCACTGTGAACTTCTGCACAGGCTCTGTATATAAAGCTGTGCATAAGGATGTTTTTATTCCTGAATAACTCTTAACTGCTGGAATAACACCCAAGCAAACAAAGAAAAATATTTATAAAAAACATAAGGTTAATCAAGAAAGTCTGGTATTTAAGCAGTGTTACAACTGTGCATAACTTGCTTTGTTTGCTTTTTGAGCAGCAAAATAAAGCAAAAAATGGTAATGTTTTTAGACACCTGAATCACCGCTGCATTTATGAACAAAGCCCCTGTCACTGCCGAAGAATTACTTGAACGTTGTGCCATCATTGCTGGCCTGACCTTAGGTCAACTGGCTGAACAATGTCAGCTGCAGCTACCAGCCAACCTGCAAAAAGAAAAAGGGAGCGTTGGTCAGTTACTCGAGTCGGTGCTGGGCGCCAGTAGTGGCAATAAAGCAGAACCTGATTTTCCTCACTTAGGCATAGAGTTGAAAACCTTGCCAGTAGACCGTTTCGGTAAGCCTTTGGAAAGTACTTATGTCTGTGTTGCCCCGTTAACAGACGTCGCAGGATTGCATTGGCACCAATCCTGGGTCTGCCGCAAACTCAGCAAAGTGCTTTTTGTACCCATACTTGCAGAACGCAGTATTCCTTTGGCGGAGCGTCAGATTGGTACAGCTTTTTTAT
The DNA here is from genome assembly GCF_020217005.1 of Rheinheimera sp. GTDB lineage: Bacteria > Pseudomonadota > Gammaproteobacteria > Enterobacterales > Alteromonadaceae > Pararheinheimera. Next base: position 9,446 of record NZ_JAIWOI010000129.1, read on the forward strand.
GGAGCCCCGACGCCGAACAACAAGAGCTGCTGCAACAGGATTGGGAAGAACTGATGGAACTGATCGTTTTGGGTGGTATAGATCAGATCAAAGGGGCGCACGGCAAAGTGCTGCAACTGCGGCCCAAAGCGGCCAACAGCAAAGCTCTGACATCAGCTATCGGCGCTGATGGCCAACCTATCCAGACCTTGCCCAGAGGTTTTTATTTAAAGGCCAGCTTTACTGCGTCATTGCTGGCCCGTCAGTTTGGTACTTAGCTTTGATACTTGTTGAGTAACTGTTGATAGTCGCCGCTGTCCTTTAGCTGTTGCAATGCCTGATTAAAGGCGTTGACCTGACCAGGCTGTACAGTGGATTTACTGAACATCACATAAATGGGCGTTTCATCCAATTTTATATTCAATGCCTGGACCTGCTGTTCCAGACCTTTGCGCCGGATAATGGCAGCGCCAACAAAACTATCCTCCAACACAGCATCGACCTGATCATCCAGTAGGACTGCAATATTTTGCTCACTCATCGTAGATTCAACAAAATGCGGACGCATCTGGTCAT
>NZ_JAIWOI010000130.1 GCF_020217005.1 Rheinheimera sp.
CACTATACAAAGCACTGATTTGCTCACCATAGTAGTAATCGCTAATCAGCCCTACTTTATGTTTAGCTGCGACCATTTCAGCAACAGAATCAAAGTTATATTTGAGTGCATCCTCTTTACGAACAAAAAGTTGAAACTGTTCTGCTCTGTATGGCTCAGAAAATAAGGCAAATTCTTCACGGGCTGGTGTTTTGGACGCACCAAGCAGCAGATCCAACTGCCCTTGTCTGAACTGACCTAATAAGTCCTGCCAGGTTCCATGTTGCATGACTAAAGTGCAGTTCATACGTCCGGCGACGGCTTGTACTATTTCGATATCCAGTCCACTTGCTTGTTGTTCCAGTCCAACGTATTGGTAGGGTTCCCAGGATTCAAAACCCAGCTTAAGCTGGCAAGGTGCAGCTTTAGGTTCAGCGGGCGTTTCTGCCACTTTGGCGGCAGTATCGGCAGTAACGGAGGGAGATGGGGTATCAGCAGGTTTACAGCCAAACAACAGCAGAGATACGACAGTGCTGCATAGAAGGTAGCGAACGTTCATAAGCGGCCTCTTTATTTTTAGTGTCTATCCGCTTTGATCTTAGTGCATACCTCCAATTTTTCCTCTTACATCAGATACTTTTTGTAACCAATTCACACTGGACTGCCGGGCACTGGCTTGTAACGCCCCGCCCATCTGCAATGTTTTTGTGTGTATTACACCGCGGTATCTTTAGGCGGGCGGGTACGAGACCCGCCCCTACGTTTTTTTGTTCAGACAAAACGGCAGCGGAACTGTCGGCCTTTGATTTTGCCTTCGCTCAATCGTTTTAAGGCTGTAGTGGCCACATCTGTGCGTACAGCGACAAAACTCACCATAGGCAGAACATTAATTTTGCCAATTTGTTCGAAGGATAAACCGAGTTCCCCTGTTAAAGCGCCCACTATATCGCCAGGTCGTACTTTGTCCTTTTTGCCACCATCTATCATCACTGTGCGCATTGGCGCGCGCGCTGGTTTGGCCTCTTTTACAGGGTAAGCTGTGAGTTCTGTCCACTGTGCTGTTAAACCGAGCTGGTCCTCCAACACAGCCAGACGACCCATTTGTGACGGAGTCACCAGCGTTAAAGCCAAACCTTCGCTGCCAGCCCGGCCAGTACGGCCTACTCTGTGCACATGCACTTCCGGATCATTGGCTAAATCGTAGTTAATCACCAGAGGCAGAGCACTGATATCCAAACCACGGGCTGCAACATCTGTCGCGACCATAATCAGACAACTTTGGTTGGTAAACTGCATCAGTACCCGTTCGCGGTCGCGCTGCTCCAGGTCGCCATGCAAAGACATGACGCTGTAACCTGCATCGGACAGCTCATCACAAATATCCTGAGTGTCTTTGCGCATATTGGAGAATATCAGCGCGGGCTGAGCGCCATGCCAGGATAAAAGTTGCTTTAAGGCTGTAATTTTTTCATCAGCTTCAACTTCAATAAATTTCTGCTCTATCTCGGTTTGCTCAGCATCATCGACAAAAACCTGTACAGCATCCGCTTTTAAATGACGTTTTAATTCATTCACTTTGTCTGGGTAAGTCGCTGAAAATAATAAAGTCTGGCGATCATCTGGTAAGGCGTTCAAAATCACGGCCAGATCATCAGCAAAACCCATATCCAGCATACGATCCGCTTCATCCAGCACTAAAGTTTCAACATCAGACAGGTTCAGCAGGTTGCGGTCTATCATCTCCAGAATACGGCCCGGAGTACCAACAATAATATGAGCACCGTGTTCAAGTGAGCCAATTTGCGGGCCAATAGATACTCCGCCACAAAGCGTCAACACTTTAATATTGTGCTGACTGCGCGCCAAGCGACGGATTTCCTGTGCTACCTGTTCCGCCAGCTCACGGGTAGGACAAAGTACTAAGGACTGAATACGAAAACGTTTTACTGCCAGTTTATGTAATAAAGTCAGGGCAAAGGCCACAGTCTTGCCACTACCGGTGCGGGCTTTGGCCAGAATATCTTTTCCCTCCAATAAAGCAGGCAATGCCTGTTGTTGAATAGGAGTCATCTGACTGTAGCCAAGGCTTTCAAGGCTTTGTAATAAGTGCTCTGCAAAAGGCAGACTGGTAAAAGTGGCATTGCTCAAAAATGGGTACTCTCTATTTATACAGAAGTTGGCACAGCAAAAAGGGCGCGCACTATAACAGAAGCGCCCTTACCGGGCGAGTATAAATTTTAAGCAACTTACCCTTCGTACTTGAAGCCGCAGTTTTGTGGACTGCACTACTCTCCCAAGTCACATAGGACAGCTCCTGGGGACTCCCACACTTGTCGTCGCACTGCAACATCAATTACTTTGGGTAAGTGCACTTGCTGTTCAGGCAAAGACTGTGACGGTCTGACGACTAATAGCTGCTAACTGGCCGTCAGGTTGCCATAATTTGGCTTCAATATGATGATAACCATCAGCTGCATGCTCAATATTCGCCAGATAACTCCACCAGTCCGTCGTCAGAGCTTTTGTTTCGCTGCTCTGATGCGGCTGAATAAACTCTATGGTCCAGGTTAACGAACTGGCTGGAGCAGGCTGGTTCAGTAAAGTTAAACTGACCGGAGGCCAGGCATCGACCAGAGCCAACAACTCCAGCACACCTGCAGCTGCAGTTTGGCCTTCTGCAAAGCGTATTACACCACCTAATTCTGTGCCCGTACCGCCTGAAAATGGCATCACACCTGCTTTAATTTGATAGTCAAAATGGCGGGTAAATTCAGGCACAGGTCCTTGTTTTGGCATGACCAGAGCCCGGGCGGTAAAAGCTGGAGCTGTTGCACTTGCCACTTGATAACCAGAGCTACGCTCAGCGCCAAAACTGGCCAATAACACCAGAGCCACCTGATCCTGTTGCGTAATTTCCACTATCGCCTGGATCACAGACTTGCCTTGTCGCAAAATACGTCTGGAGACTACAGCTGCACCTGCATTTAAAGGTGCGACAAAAGACACAGATACAGAGCGCAGGGGGATATCCTGCGGCAATGCAGTCAGTAAATGCGCCAAGGCCAAAGCGGACGCCATACCACCAAAGACAGCACGACCCTGCCCCCACTGCTCTGGCACTTCAATCTGCAGTACGTCAGGCTGACCTGATTTAAACTGCTGCATCACATCTGCAAATAACATCTTTCTATCCTTCTCTCATACTGCTGTGCCAGGGACATGCGTTAAGCCGGGGTGGCTTTACCGCCAGGGAACGAATATCTGATAATACGAGCCACGACAGTAGCGTACTGCTTTAAGAAACTGCCGCTGTTATAAGCAATGCCGTATTTTTTCGCAATAGCCTGTACTTGAGGTGCGACGGTCAAATAATGTAAAGCAGGCATATCCGGATAGAGGTGATGCTCAATCTGGCAGCTCAAGTGCCCGGTTAAAATATGAAACCACCGAGGTCCGGTAAAATTAGAAGAGCCCAGAATTTGGCGATAGTACCAATGGCCCCGGCTTTCGCCTTCACATTGCTCTTGAGTAAAAGTGTGCACATCCTTTGTGAAATGACCGCAAAAAATCACAGTGGAGGTCCATAAATTACGAATTAGGTTCGCCAGCAGATTTCCAGCCAAAACCCATAACCACATGGGACCAGCTATCAAAGGGAAAAAAACATAATCTTTAAACAACTGCCGCGCACCTTTACCAAAAAAGGCTTTTTTTAACTCCTTGTGACTGACGCTGTTGACCCGATCCGGTTTCTTTTTGCCAAAAAACACCCGCTCTCCGGCCAGTTCATGGTAAGACACGCCCCATTGAAATAAAGTACTTAATACCAGATAAGTGACAAACTGCCACACGTTACGCAGCCTCCAGCGGAAGTCATTACTCAGACGCAACAGACCGTAACCAAAATCACGGTCTTTACCGATAATATTGGTATAAGTGTGATGTTCAAAGTTATGGGTTCTTTTCCATGAACCAGCATCACAGGCGATATCCCATTCAAAACGCTGTGAATGCAGCACAGGGTCATTCATCCAGTCGTACTGACCATGCAAGACGTTATGGCCTATTTCCATATTGTCGAGTATTTTTGCCAGCGCTAACAACATTACACCTAAGCCCCATAACCAGGGAGTAATAAAGCCAAGCACCATAAGAATGCGACCCGAAATAGCACATAACCGCTGTGTCAGTAACAGACGCCGAATATAGTTTGCTTCTTTGTCACCAAGTTCAGACATTACTCCGGCTTTGACTGCATCCAACTCAGCGGCCAGGGCTGCCAACTGTTGTTCATTTAATTTCATCACTAGTCCTATAACTCAATCTGCAGGTTGCTATGCGCCGCGCTGATACATAACTGAATTTGCTCCGGGCCATCACCTGACACTTGTCCAGTGCGTAAATTTACAACCTGACCAGATTTCTTCTGACAGACACACTGAAAACAAACTCCGATGCGACAGCCAAAACGAGGATTTAGCCCCTGCTCTTCAGCGACCTGTAACAATGGCACTCCAGCTGCGGCTGCTATTAATATTTCTTTGCCTTTTTGCAGGATCAAAGCTTGTTTCATCTCCCCTACTACTGCCGGCAAAGCAAATCCAAACTGTTCAGAATGAATTGCGCCCGCAGGAACCCCCTGCTGTATTAACTGCTCTTTACAGTGCTGGCTCATAGCAGCAGGCCCACATAAATAGTAGTGAGCTTGGCGCAGAGAAAAATCGGCTTTAGTCGCCAAGTCCCGTATTAAATTCAGGCGGCCTGAAATATCAGTTTCAATCAATCGAAGTTCAAACAAAGGTTGTTTTGCGGCCAGTAGTTTCAGCTCAGCTAAAAATGCCGCCTGAGCAGCGTTTTTCACGCTGTAAAACAAAACAATAGGAGAAGTCCAGCAGCGCATACTGCTCAGCATGGACCAAAGCGGCGTAATGCCGGATCCCGCAGCGACCATCACTGTAGTTTTTAGATCTTTACTATCGACGTTAGGAGCAAGCACAAAATTTCCCATAGCGTCACTGATACTCAGCTCTGTCAATGAGGTTATGCGGCTTGCTAAGGCTTTAGTAAACTCACCTTGTGGCTGAATACGACAGCTGATGCGGATTTGCTTTTGCTGTGTAAACAAAGCTGCAGAGGAACTGATGCTAAAACTCCGGCTGATATAACGGCCTTGATGCAGCAGGGTGACCAAAATATGCTGGCCGGGAGTAAAACCAGGCCAGGAGGCCGCAGGTTTTAGCCAGATACTCAGCATCTGCTCAGTTTCCCAGCAAATATCAATCACAGAAGCACTGTGGTAGTCAGGGTGCCATTGAGGTTTGTTCCAGTGCAGCAGAGGCTTGAGGTAATAACCTAGTTTAGGCTGGTTTGCCAGCATTAAGCTAAACTGGCGATAAAGGCGTTGGCGCCATAAAGACATACTTGTGTTCACACTGGTCCTTCCACTTAATCTCAGCGCACAGTTGTACACCAAAACCAAATAAAACTCCACTTCAACAAAATAAAAAAACCAGAAAATATCATCAAGCACTTGAATTTAATAAAATTAAATGAAATTTAATTTTCAAAAAAATGCATGAGTGAGTGAACATATGTTAGCTGTATAGACATAAAGCAGACAGCAGCCCCTCTGTTTTTCAACAAAAACAGCCTGTGCAGAGATAAAAAGCAGCAAGGTAAAATTTAAGGCCAGAGTTTTACATCAGGGCTGTGGCCAAAATCGTCACGCTGCGGCATCACGACACAGAATCTATGGCCAGTTGGCGCTTGCATCACAGTCCAGCGTGGCATCTGCTTTACAACAGTCGCGCCTAATGCGCTCAAGCGCGCCACTTCAGCCGCAACATTATCGGTTTCAATATCCAAATGAATATGGCTTGAATGTTCAACTTTTTGCAGCAATAGCTTCGGCTCAGATGATGGGCTATCCAGGTATAAATACCTGTCTGCCCACTCAGGATCGGAAGGCAATTGCTGATAGCCCAGCGCCTGACTCCAAAACTCACCTGCCTGTTGAATATCATCCACTTTGCTATCCAAAACAAAAGCAGCCAAACGACTTTTGTGCATCTTATTCCTCCTGGTCTGGCCAGTGACTACCAGCATCACAGTGTTCGACCCACAGCACATTGTTACGGGAATCGTTATTAATAAAAACCTGATTGACCGGCGACTTTGGATAGACCAGTCCGTCACCACAATCTGCGCTTTGACCAGGCCCTACTACAATTTTACTGCCCACTTTTAAAATACAGCTACTCATCTGGTTTAGCGCACTCCAGCCCGGACATATGGCATTGGCGGCTCTGTATTGCTCTGTCGGGCCCTGTGGCAAACTAAAGGACCACCAGCGGCCATATAAGGTGTAACTTTTAGCCTGATCCCAAACCCTGTACACCTTGACTGGTGCTGTGGTGACAAAGACCTGCCCCATACAAAGCTGGCCTTTGTCCGGCTGACCCAAAGCCGATTGCAGCAGCTCAGGATCTGAGCTGGGTGCCAAGCCTGCAGCCGGAGCTTCAATAGCGCCGATACAATCTACAGCCATTGCAGTATTAGCAGCTGGTTTCGCCAAAGCGGAACTTGAAGTGGGTAAAGTACTACAGCCGGTCAGCAATACGACCGTTAGTAATAACCAAATTTGAGTAGCATAAAAACGCATGACACAGGCTCCTTGGTTTGTCTCTGAACTGCACAGCCTGATGATTTGTCCATCAATAAGGCACAAAGAGCTTAGTTTAAAATTTACAGTTCGCCAGCTTTTACACTATGCATGCAGAAAAACCTTGATAAACAGCACTACAGAAGTTTTTCCATAAAAACGCTTAATGGGTCCAGTTGATAAGTACCAAAAGGAGCTCTGTACTGATAACCCAGTTTTTCATACAAAGCCAAAGCTTCAGGCTGAAAAATACCGGTTTCGAGTCGGGCCAGTGGGACTTGTTGCTCTTTCAGATGTGCTTCCAGTGCCTGCATTAACCCTTTCGACAAGCCTCTGCCTCTATAAGAATCCAACACGTAAAGCCGCTTGATCTCGCCATAACAATCATCATCCTGCATTATTTTCACTGCGCCGCAACCAGCTAATTCCTGGTCCAGATAAATGCCTAAAAATAGAACATTGGGCAAGGTCAGAGCCACAGGGCTTTCCATATGATTGCTTTCCGCTGGGTATAAAGCCGCCATATAAGAATCGGATAAAGTCAGGAGTTCAGCCGCAGCGGCCGATAAAGGGTCGAGCACTTTGATTTGCATATCAAAATTCTGTATTGATGCTAAATTAGTTTGCTATTCAAACAAAAAGCACAACAGAAAAGCAATGCCCACAGGACTAAATCTAAAGTCACTGCTGCAATGGGTCCTGAGCAGAATAATGCTCTCCACAGCCTTTTAGATAAATGCAGCTGTGTGTTTTGGCATAGAGTTGCACAATCTCAATAATTTGCTGGCGATGTGCAGAGGCCGCAGACACCAAAAAATAGGCATCTATTTCAGCCAGCTTTTTTTGTTTTAAGCCGGACATCACATCTGTTGCCTGAGTGGCGGCAAAAGCAACAAAAGGTCCCTGATAACTGATTAAATGTTGAGTGCGTTGGTGCAAAAACAATTGCACAGCACTGATGCTATCCGGCATATCCACCAATTGATAACCTTGTTGTATTAACTGCAGTCTCTGCCCTAAATAGTCAAAAGCCCGGATGGCAGCTACTGTTTTGTCTTGCGGTGCAGCGGAACTCAGAGGGTGGCTGTATAACATCAGTTGCATTGCCATATAGGCAGGCTCGATAAACTGATGCACTTTACCGATGGCCGCTGTAGTCTTTACGTTAATACTAAAATCTACTTCACCCTGTTCAAGTAATACATACATCCTTGCGGGTGTGGTACAGATAGCTGTTAAATCAAATCCTGCCTGCGCAAAGATTTTTTTTGCCAATAAATAGCCCTCACCTGCGCAGCTTTTTCCATCCGGGCTGACCACAAAATCAGGCGGGAAATTATGGATCCCCATGCGCAAACTGGGCCTGGCTGCAGCCACTGAGGCATCAGCCATGACTGCAAGTGGCAACCACAAAACAAAAATCAGCAGTAGTCCGCGTTGCATAAATCAGCTCTTCAACAAAAGGCCAGAGCTGGAACTCTGGCCTCGGGACTATTAAGCCAATACAGCCAAAGCACCTTCATAGGACGGTTCGTCAGCCGTTTCAGCCACTTGTTCGGTATAGAGCACTGAACCGTCTGTGTCGATCACGACCACGGCACGGGATAATAAACCAGTCAAAGGACCGGTAGAAAAAGCCACGCCATAATCCTTACCGAAGGAACTACGGAAACTTGAGCCATTTTTCACTTGCTCCAACCCTTCAGCACCACAAAAACGTGCCTGAGCAAAAGGCAGATCAGCTGAAACACAAAGTACAGCCGTATTGCTTAAATCTGACAGAGCTTTGTTAAAAGTGCGGACTGAAGTAGCACAAGTTGGAGTATCTACGCTTGGGAAAATATTCAGTACCAGTCGCTGACCAGCAAAATCTGCCAGTTTAACATCTGCCAGGCCTGCACCTGTTAAAGTGAAATCCGGCGCTTTACTGCCTACCGCCGGCAGTTCGCCTATCGTCTGAATTGGGTTACCTTTTAATGTTACTGTGGCCATGAGTCGGCTCCTTTGGGTTAATAAATCAACAGATTAAAGAAATTATGGGGTATAAGAAGCACCAAAACCTTTTTTCGGTTTCTTTGGTTTCTCCTGCGCAGTAATAGCCAGTTGATAATTGTGAGTCTGGCCATCTTTGATTTGGACTTGCTGAGCCACCCAATCGGCATTTTGCCATGGGTGCCAGAGCTTTAACTGATAATTGCCATCGGGTAGATCAACAAAGTTCACCTGTCCTTTACCATTCGACACCTGTAAAAACTGACTGTCGCCTACATAAATATAGGCTTGCATATAGTCGTGAATGTTGCAGCCCAAAGCGATAATTCCAGCCTGGTCAAATACTACTGGTGCTTCAGGTTTATTGGCATAAAGCTTGAGTTCAAACACCTTGGCTGGCGAAAAGGAATAAACATGATGCCTGGTCTTATCCATATTCGGAAAATCAACCGCGGTACCGGTTTGATACGCTGAAACAAAGGGAATAAAGGTCAGGTCTTGTTGTTTCACTTCTGCTTTTTTTTGCGAGAACTTTATATTTGCCGGATCGAGTAATTCCACCACTGCATCTTCGAGCGGCAGCCCTTGCTGATCCGTCACAGTAATTTGAACGGCAGCCGACAATACCGAACTGTAGCAGAACACTAAACAAGCAGATAAAACGCGCTTCAACGAGGTCATTCACTATCTCCGGAGCAACAGAGGCAAAGTCTGGATAAACTAAAGCAGTTTAACCTGCTTGTCAGCATATACCAGACAAAGCTGCTTAAACTTTGTCGCTCAAAGTTTTCATCCAGCACCCTGAGCTGCTACCATCAGCTGAAAATAAAAAATAAGGAACGCGGCATGGCCAGGATCAAATCAGCTCTTTTTCGTATATGCCTGATCCCAACCTTCTTTGTCAGTTTGTCTTCACAATCTTTTGAGCAACTGAGTCTGCATGGTCGCGGAGAATTTTACCTGAATAAACAAAATGATACAGCTCATTATTTGGCTCCATGGTGGCAAAAAGGCACTGGACAGCTTGGCTACCATAACGACCTCGGTGCCGGACCTCAGTATCTGGTCGCTCAGCTTGAAACTGATATAGATTTCTCAGCCACAGTGCATGCCCAATGGCACAGAGCGCCAGAGCCCGGTATGGGTGTAACAGAAGCCTGGTTAAACTGGAGCCCTTTGCCTGTGTCAGGCTATAGAATACGAGCCAGAGCTGGAGTGTTTTACCCTGCAATGTCACTGGAAAATACGGATCTGGCCTGGACTTCCCCCTACACCAGCTCATTTTCAGCAATTAACAGCTGGATAGCGGAAGAAGTGAAAACCAGAGCTGTTGAATTATCTGTCAGCCGTCCAGGCCGCTTTTTTAAC
>NZ_JAIWOI010000131.1 GCF_020217005.1 Rheinheimera sp.
TCAAACTATAGTATTCAATGGGTCGCTGCCTTATTCCAGGGCAACGATCCTGCAGGCTCCATTCTAACCTGGCGTGGTTTTGCTCTGCATAATCTGCAAACAGCCATAGGTGAACGGGTCGACTTTGCCAATTATCCCAGCATAGCGGCAGGTGGCATAGTCGAACCGCAGCCGGCCTGGGTTGAGCCTAATCGTGAACTGGACCACAAGACAGGTTATTACCTGGGAGCACACTGGCTTTATCAGGACCTCACCGAAGTACGGCTCTATTGGTACGACAACAGAGCTGAACCCACCACTTTTAAACATGGCCAATATGGCTGGGATAGCCGTTTTATCAGCCTGGCAGTGCAGCATCAGCTCAGTGAGCAATGGCGCCTGTTAGCCCAGTACCTGGACGGTGAAACCTTAATGGGACAGAATATAGTTGCAGCAGATTATCGCAGTAGTTACCTGATGCTGAACTACCAACTGGAACGGCATAGTGTGAGCGCCAGGTACGATCACTTTCATGTTACAGATAAAGATCAGACCCCTACAGATGACAACAACGGCAGAGGTCATAGCTGGACTTTAAACTGGACTTATCAGTTGACTGAACAGCTCAATGTAGCCATAGAGCACACGGACTTAACCAGTGCGCAGCCCAACAGAACTCAGTGGCTGGGTTGGCAGGCTGACGCTAAACAGCGATCCACCAGCCTGATTTTTGCTTATCGATGGTAGGTTCTAGCCAAGCAGCATCCAAACAGCAACAGCAAACATTAAACAGGCAGCGATACGATTCAGCCACTGCACCTTGTTTTGCTGTTGGAAAAAGGCACCCAAAGCTTTACCGCCACTGGCGTACAACAGCATAGAGAAGAACTCCAGCGCAATAATAATGCACACCAGCACAAACAGCTGAGGCCAAAACGCCAGTTGATTGTCGATAAAAGGTGGCAATAAGGCCATATGAAAAGCCCAGCCTTTAGGATTGGAGACCGCTGTCACAAACCCCTGACTAAATAAGCTTCGCCTTGGCATCAGTTCAATTTTGGTACCAGCCTCTGGTATAGCTAATTTGCCTTTAGCCCACCACATTTGCCAGCCTATATAGGCCAAAAATAAAGCGCCTGCTATTTTAAACCACTGAAACACCGTTGGAAATTGCAGCATCATAGCCGCCACGCCGCAGACTGCCAGAATTGCGACTAAAGCCACACCCAACATTTCGCCCCACATCATCCATAAAGTGCGGCGCACTCCCTGGGTCATGCCAAGCGTCATGGCCAATGTCATGCACATGCCAGGTGTAACAGAGACAAATAAAAAAGTCGGAATAAAAGCGCCCATTAATGCCAGATTTACCATAGCTACCTCATCAGCTGAAGGTCGCTATTCTGTCTTGTTGTGCAAACAACGACAAGATCAATATACCTACCGCACTTGAAGCTGCAGCTTTAGTGATTGCGCCATCTCGCCCTGTTACTTAAGTCGACTAAGCTACTGAGGTTTCACTGGCTTGGCGCTTTCCTGCAACTTCTGGTTAGTTACCAATAGACTGGCAGTTTAAGGCTCGGAGCGCTGTCGGACAAAAACTGCAAAACGCGGCGTGCCTTTGTGTGTCAGGCCCTGATACTTAAAAGTGACTAAAGCGCCAATAGGCGGCGGATTTATCCGCTCTGGTAGCGTAAAACCCGAACCTAATTTAAAACGACGGCCGTCAGGTAGTTCCACCAATAACGCGCCTAGCATGCCACTAAACTGCCCCTTGCCAGGTAAATGCGCAACCACTCTGGCTTCTGCGTCTTCAAACAACTTCAATTTTTGTAAATGACTGACCCTGCCGCTTTGGTAAAGCGCCTGGCCATGGTGCAACATCAGCCCCTCGCCGCCTTCAGCCACAACTTGCTGTAACAACTGCTCCAATTGTGCTTTAGTTTGTAGTTGTCGCTGCGGCACCAACTGTACAAATTCATTGTCCGGTAATTGCTGGCGTAAAAACTGCAACCTGCTGCTAAAAGTGCCAGCTTGCTGCGGTGCATCAAACACCATAAGCCTGATCCCTCGCCAGATTTCGTGACCAGAGCCTTGCTGTAAAGCCTGCATCACCTGCTGAAACCGGGAACGGCCTGCCCATAATTCACCATCCAGAGCGAAGGCAGGCAGTAATGTCAGAAGACGATCAGGAACCTTAAGCCAGTCGCCACTCCGGCTTCGCAATTGTTTGCCGTCCCAAAAAACACGGACACCATCAAGCTTCTCGCTGATCCAAAAGTCGGCTATTGCTTCCTGCTGTTGGTAAGCCAGAGCCAGTTGTAACTGCGGTAATGTCTTCATAGCAAAAGCTGGTGCAGCAGCCAGCAGAGCCGTACAACAGATTGACAGATACAAAGTTTGCATTTGCTTGCCCTCCGTGTTGTGTTCCGCTTTTAAGTATAGCGCCCTTGAATATGAAAATAAAATGTTAATCAGACTGCACATTTTTAGTGCTTTGTTGTACTGGAAAAGCACATCAAGCTATTGTTTCATAAAAACAAAACCACTGAACCAAATAGAATTTATCAATAAAATCAGACAATTGACATCAGGCTGTCACGCTTAGGTACAGATACTGCTTCAGTTCTCTTGATCCTTTGTTTTTTTGGAGTCTGTTATGGTTCAGCTTTATTTACGCCAACACCCACAACGCGATCTGCTAGAGCAAGAATTACAGCAGCGTTTTTTTCCAGCATTGGATTCGCCTTGCCAGCTCTGCCAGTTTGTACTGACGTTGTCCAGCGCCTCCCGCAGCGCCGAATACCAGGCAATGCAGCAATTGGCGCAACAACATGGCAAACATCTGGAACCCCATGAACAGGACTGCAACTTGCAACTCAATGACACCTGGCTGCGTTGGGAAAGACACAATGAGTTCTCCACTTACACTTTTATCCGCACCGGTACTAGCCAGGGTTTGTTTTGTGATCCACAGGAGCTGGTCCCGGATCATGCCTGGTTTGCCAGCCTGCCAGGTCAGTTGTTCCGCGTGGTGCAGCTGAGCATAGTTCAGCCCGCCCAACTACAAAGCCGGGATCCGGCAGAACTTTTTGTCAGTGAACATTTGATCAGCAGCATGGTGTTTCATGGTAAAGCCAGGATCTGGACTGATTTTCGCAAACACAATGAAGGCGCCGGTCGAATGCTGGTGTTGGATAATGGTTTAAGCCGCAGTGCTTTAGGTGCTTTGGTGCAGCAGCTATTTGACTTAGGTAATTATCGTAAACTTGCGCTTTTAGCCTGGCCTTATTGCAAGTTAGCACTGCATCAATTGCCGCAACAGGAACAGCAACTGGCCGTCATTACATCACGCATCGAACAAAAACAGGGAAATGACGAGCAATTGTTAGATGAACTAATCCAATTGGCAGCCCAAACAGAACACCAAATTTCGGAAAATAGCAGCAGACTGCAAGCCAGCCATGCCTATTACCAACTGACACTGGACAGGTTAAGAAGTCTGGATGAACAGCCGGTCGAAGGTTTGATGTCGCTACAACATTTTACCGAGCGACGCTTAACTCCGGCCTGGCGCACAGCACAGTCCGTTTTGAAACGCCAACAGCAATTAGCCGAACGTTTGGGCCGTTCTACTGAATTATTACGCACTCAGATTAATTTAAAGCTGGCATGGCAAAATCAGACCTTATTATCTTCAATGGATAAAAGAGCGCATTTACAGTTAAAATTGCAAAGTGCGGTAGAACGTTTATCTGTTGTCGCTATTAGTTATTATTCCTTGCAACTGCTGACGAAAGCGCAGCAGGCCATAGTGCATTGGCTGCCACAGTGGCCTGCTAAAACCATAGAGTCAGTCAGTGTGCCGCTGGTGATAGCTATAGTGCTTTGGTACTTCTGGCATCTGCGTAAAAAACTAGCGCAGCATTAGCAATAACAAAACTCAACTCGCTAAGTGCTGAAATTTCCTCTAGTTTTAACTGGAACCAATAAGGGAGATTTCATGTTCAGAGCCTTTTTAATCACAAGCCTTGTATTCAGCAGCCTGGCATGGGCAGAGCAAAACTGGTTTCCGGTGGAAGTGCAGGCTGATGGTAAACTAATGCAGTACAGGCCACTGACCAAGGTCAGCAAGGCCTGGCGGCTTTGTGCTTTGTTGCCTCATGGTAAAGATCATTACTGGTGGGGGGTGTCCTGGGGTTTAGCAGAAGAAGCCAAGCGACAAGGTGTGTTGTTGGGGATCTATGAGGCAGGAGGTTATGAGAACTTACAGCGCCAACGTCAGCAATTATTACAATGCGTCAGCAATTATTACAATGCGTCAGCAATAAAGCAGACGCCATTATTATTGGGGCTATTTCCAGCGAAGGGTTAAATGATTTAATTTTGCAGCTAAAGAATTCCGGTATTCCGGTGATTGATCTGATTAATGGGATCAAGAGCACTGCCATCAGCGCCCGCTCCTCTGTGTCTTTTACCTATATGGCAGCGAAAAGTGCTGAATATCTGTTAAGGCACCAACCACAAAGTTCCAGTCTGGCATGGTTTCCAGGCCCGGCACAGGCGGCCTGGGTTCAGGATGCAGAACAGGGATTAAAACAGCAACTGGAAGGACAGCCTATTCAGTTGCTGCACGGCGGCTATGGCGCGACAGACAATTTTTCGCAAGCCACCCTGGTGCGCCAGTTGTTCACCCATCATCAACCCGGGCTTGTGCTGGCCAATGCGGTTGCAGCAGGCGTAGCACAACATTTTATTGCAGCTGAAGGACTGAACAATATTAAGGTGATGGCTTATTATGCCAATCCTGAAGTAGTCAGGTTGATCCAAAGTGGCCAGTTATTGGCTGCTGCAACAGATTCTCCAGTAATCCAGGCCCGCATCAGCATTGATTTGGCACTACGACTACTGGAACAACAACCTTATGCCAGACAGGTCAGCCCACAGATCCGGATTTTAGATCAACAGAGCATTGAATTCTTGCCATTGCAGCAGATCATAGCGCCAAAACAACAGTGGATGATCCGCCAACCGCTGGCGGCTATCACGCCCTAAGCTCAGAGTTTAGGGCCAAAACACAAGTCTCCTGCATCCCCTAAACCCGGCACAATATAAGCCTGTTCGTTTAAGTGCTGGTCTAAAGCACCTAACCACAAATAGCTGTCGTCAGGTAACTGCAGCCTTAGGGCTTCAACTCCTTCAGGTGCTGCAATAGCAGCAGCCACATGCACTGAGCGCGGCTTAGCCTGACTTGCGATCAACTGCCAGACTTTGAGCAAAGAACCACCTGTGGCCAGCATAGGATCTATTAAAATCAAATCCCGGTCTGTTAAATCAGGCAATGCGGCATAATTCATCCGGATCTCAAGCTGCTCAGCTGAATCCCCCTCGACCCTATAAGCCCCAATAAAACCGCTGTCAGCCTGATCAAATGCATTGGCAAAGCCCTGATAAAACGCTAAACCGGCTCGTAACACTGTGACTAATACCGGGGGCTGCTGTAGAACAGCTATCTCTGTGCTCCCAAGCACTGTTTTTACTTCGACTTGTTTCACAGCCAAGGTTTTGGCCAATTCAGCAGCCAGCAAAAAGCCCAGACGTTCTAAATTAAATTTAAAACGCAATCTATCTTTTTGGATCTCAGGGTCGCGCAGTTGCAATAAGATAGAATGCACCAACCCAGGGTATAAATTCAGTTGAAACAGCTTCATCAGCGGGCTCACTCTGTTACAGGTATGCAAAGGGTATAGTTTTTTTTCGTCAAGACGCAACTTGTTCTGCTGCTCTGACCTTGAATTTATCGGCAACGGCGCCATAACAGCAGCTTCACAGATCGAATGGAGCACATGCCGTGCCTTTAGTGTTGTTAACCGCGCTGACTTTGCTGGTACTGACTGCAGTATTTCTGCCCCCTGTCTGGAAAAAATATCGCCGGAAAAAAATTCAGCAACAGCCTTTTCCTGCGTCATGGCGGCAAATACTCAAAGATCGTATGCCTTATTTTCGCGCCTTGCCGGCCGATTTGCAGCTGCAACTTAAAAAGCTAATCCAGGTTTTTGTTGCTGAGAAACAATTTGTCGGTTGCGCAGATCTGGTGGTTACAGACGAGATGAGAGTCACTATAGCGGCTCAGGCCTGCCTGTTGTTGCTGAACAAGCCTGCTCATTATTACCCTAAACTTAAGCAGATTCTGATTTATCCGGCTGCTTTTGTCGTACCCACAGTTCAGTCAGATGCTGCTGGCGTGGTCAGTGAAAAGGCACAAGTGCGTTTGGGGGAGTCCTGGCAAACAGGTCAAATCGTTTTGTCCTGGGTCGATACGTTAAAATCAGCTGCCATCTGCAATGATGGACATAATCTGGTGATCCATGAATTTGCACATCAACTGGATCAACTTAAAGGTCAGGCCACAGGCGCTCCTTTGCTCAGAAGCACCGAAGCTTATCAGCAATGGGCTAAGGTGTTATCTGATGAATTTGAGCAACTGCAAAAGCAACTGGCACTGGGTGTACCAACGTTATTTGATCCTTACGCCGCGACCAATCCGGCCGAGTTTTTTGCGGTAATTTCTGAGGTGTTTTTTGAACAACCAGAGTTATTTGCCGCTCAGCATGCGGCGTTGTATCAACAACTACGAAGTTTTTATGCGCTGGACCCTATAAGCTGGGCTCAAACTCACCCTGTAAATGCCCTTCGTACATGAAGCTACCTCTGTGTTGACTACGCGCTCTAGCCCCGGTGATAGTGCAGGTATCTGCAGGGCATGACCCACGCATTGTCGCTTCAATCCAATTACACATAGGTGAGCTATGCTCCCGGGATCTCACGCCTTTGTCGCCGCCGTGCAACTCCAATCACCTTGGACATAAGTCCGCTCTATTCACATAAAAAAGTCGACCCAAGTGACGGCTTGCGTAATAATAGCGGCCATTTTTTAGCAAGCAGCGGATACACAAAGAATGCAAATCACTAAAGATACAGTGGTTCAATTCCACTACACCTTATCAGACGAAACAGGCGTATTAGAAAACTCCAGAAGCCAGGACCCGGTTTTATACCTGCAAGGCCATGGTAACCTGATTGAAGGTTTAGAAAAATCTATGGAAGGTCATCAGGCCGGCGATAAGTTCAGCGTGACCTTAGCTCCGGCTGATGCTTATGGTGAACGAACTGAAGATGCGATCCAAAGTGTGCAGGTAAAGCATCTGATGGGTGCCAAGAAATGGAAACCAGGTATGGTGGCCGTGGTAAATACTGAACAAGGTCAACGCCAGGTTACAGTGGTCAAAGTAGGCATGTTTAAAGCCGACGTCGATACTAACCACCCATTAGCAGGCAAAACCTTAAGTTTTGACATTGATATTATTGACGTGCGTGCTGCCTCAGCTGAAGAAATTGAGCATGGTCATGCCCATGGTGTAGGTGGCCACCACCACCACTAAGGCGTCTGCATTCCTGCCATTCAGTTCAGCACCTGCACTGCTGAACTGAATTACTCCTTGTCCTCTTGCACCGCTTTCGATAGATTAACAATATGTTAAGGAAAACCTGAGGCAAAGTTGTGCAACACATAGTGCTACTACTGTTGTTTGCGTTGCTGAGTTCCCCTGTCATTGCAACTTCTCCGGGAACCGCTCTGAATTGGGCTATCAATACAGCCCCGCCTTTTCATATAGTCGGAGGAGTTTTTGACCAAAAAGGCTTATGTGATCAACTATTAAGCAGTATACAAAAACAACTTCCCAACAGCGGACACCGGGTTGTACTGATGCCACAACCCCGTATTCATCAAGCGCTGAATAATAAGCAACAGCTATGTTTTCCTTGCATGATCCACAGAAGTCAACCAACCCACACTGCAGTATTCAGTACCCCCACTCATTGGTACAGGCCTACAGGAATCATTACCAGGCAAGCGCTGGCTCAGCACCTGACAGAACAATTTGGTTCGCCATTGCACCTCCAATCCTTATTAAAATCAGAGACCTTTAAGCTGGGTCTAGCGGCAGGGCGCAAATACGCCGAATTGGAACCTTTGCTTGAACCTTATCGTCAAAATGCCCTGGTCCGCTCAGGCGATGATAGCCCCGTTGCTTTGCTGAAAATGATCCAAAGCGGTCGTATCGATTTCACTCTGGATTACGATATTATTTTGACCTATCTGAACAAAACTGAGCCAAACCAAGCTAAAGGTCTGGTTTATGTACCGATCAGCGAGCTAGCATCACCTATAGCTGGAGCTGTTGGCTGCAGCAATAGCGACTGGGGACGACGACAAATTGAACTCATTAACTCTGTACTACCCAAAGTTCAGGCCGACCCGGATTTCAAACAAAGCCTTGAGCTCTGGTTTGATACCAGGGTTTTACCTATGCCGTCAGAACCAAAAGCACAATTAAAGCAGTAAATGGAGACAAATCAGTATGTTTGATCCAAAAACTTCAACAAAATTCAGCTGCAAAGCAAATCTATACCAGTTAAAATCGATTGAAATGGCAGCTGCCTGAACTCATGGATAAGAACTTGTCATCCCCACCAGATTTAAATCAGATGCAATTTGATAACTACCGTGACGAAAGACCGTCGGAACACCCTGTGCCTGTCGAATCCTATCGTCGTCGCAGTCTTATTCCATGGTTATTTATTTTGCTGCTGCTGTCTGGCTCGGCTTTGGTGGCCTATGAGCTGCATACAGCGCATTATCAGGCGACCGAAATAAGCGCCTATGCCAAAAAGCTGACCTACCAACTGCAAACCGGTGCCACTGAGCAGGTGTCTTACCCTATAGCCGGGCCTTTTGACCAGCGTTTGGGTTATTCTAAACTGCCTAAATTCATCCCTCGCCTGACACAAAACAACTTTGTCATAGAGCAACAAGCGGCGTTTTCACCGGATCTGCTGTTTTATACCCAGTTAGGATTTTTTCCACCGTACCGGGAAAAAGCTCAGGGCGGTTTGTTGATTGGAGATTGCCGTAACGAAGAGTTGTTTTCATTTTCGCATCCACAGCGAGTTTATAACCATCCGGCTGATGTGCCTGCAGTAGTGCGGGACAGCCTGTTGTTTATTGAAAACCGTAAACTGCTGACCTCTCCAGCCCGGGCTAACCCGGCGGTCGACTGGCCACGTTTTATGATGGCTGCTGTGTCTCAGGTGACCAAAGTATTAAATTTAGAGGGACAATCTGCTGGTGGCAGTACCCTTGCAACTCAAATCGAAAAGTATCGCCACTCGCCGCAGGGCTTAACGCAGAATTTTACCGACAAATTCCTGCAAATGGTCTCAGGTTCAGTCCGGGCTTATCGTTATGGCGCAGATACCTCATTAACGCGGCATGAAATTGTGCTGGACTACCTAAACTCTGTGCCTTTGTCTTCAGCCCCGGGTTTTGGTGAAGTTCATGGTGTAGGTGACGCCTTATGGGCTTGGTTTGGTACAGATTTCAACAGATTTAATCAGGTGCTCAAAGCAGAACCGACAGAGCAAAATAAAAGTTTAAGAGGCTTAGCCTTACGTCAGGTATTAGCTTTGATGATAGCTCAGCGTCGCCCTTCTTATTATTTGCTGCAGGGTCACGATGATTTAGAGGAACTGACCAACAGCCATTTAAGAGTGTTAGCTAATGCAAAAGTCATAGACAGAGAGCTGGCTGATTCGGCGATGTCACAACGTTTATTGTTCAAAGGTGGCAAAGCACCAGGTATTAAGCAGGATGCCCAAGCCCTGAAAGGTATCAATGTGGCCAGAGGCCGTTTAGCCACGTTACTCAACCAGCAACTCTATGATTTAGACCGGCTGGATTTAACAGCCAAAGTGTCTCTACATCATGAATTGCAGCAAAAAGTTAGCCACTACCTCAACAGTCTGGCCTCCCCTGTGGTGGCGGAACAAGTAGGTTTATTAGGGGAAAAGTTGCTGACGGCAGATAAAACCGACAGAGTGACCTACAGCTTTACCTTGTTTGAGAAAACGCCTGGAGGCAACAGAGTCCGGGTACAAACCGATAACACAGACCAACCCT
>NZ_JAIWOI010000132.1 GCF_020217005.1 Rheinheimera sp.
TTGATTTAAATGAAGGCAGCAAACTGGAATTAGGCTCAACTGCCAAATTGAGGGTGCTGACCACTTATCTGGAGATCATCGCCGAGTTGCATGATTCTTTTATTGATGAACTGCCGGAAAATCTACTGAATCTGGAGATAGCACCAAACGACAATTTAACCCGTTGGGCCGCTACTTATATGGCGCATACCGCCGATCGTGATTTAACGAAAATGCTGGAAGCGGCCCTGCAGCGCACCTACTCTGCCTCACCCGCTGAACGGTTTTTTACCGGTGGTGGCTTACAGGTCTTTAATAACTTCCAGAAAAAAGAGGACATCAAGGTTCCTACAGTACTGGAGTCATTAAAAGAGTCTATTAACCTGCCCTTTGTGCGAATTATGCGGGATATAGTGGCCTACAGCAGCAGCTA
The DNA here is from genome assembly GCF_020217005.1 of Rheinheimera sp. Classification (GTDB taxonomy): domain Bacteria; phylum Pseudomonadota; class Gammaproteobacteria; order Enterobacterales; family Alteromonadaceae; genus Pararheinheimera. The sequence goes on from NZ_JAIWOI010000132.1 coordinate 413, forward strand.
TCAGACAGCGGGCAGCACGTCGTTACTGCTGAAAAATGATAAAGACCCGCGTCGCGAAGACTATTTACGTCGTTTTGCCGATAAAGAAGGCAGCTCTTTCCTGCAACGTTTCTGGCGTAAATACCAGAAGAAAACCGAAGAAGACCGTCTGACTACCTTTTTTGAAGGTTTAAAGCAGACTCCGGATCGACTGGCCGCAGTCCACAGATATTTATTACCGGATTCAGACTTTGCTAACTTCAGTGCATTTTTACAGCAACGTCTACCGGACGAAAATCTGACCGTCAAAGACATAGACGAGCTGTATAACAAATACGGTCCGGGTAAATTCAGCCTGATGGATCAGGGCTATATAGCCAAAGTGCACCCGTTGGAACTTTGGTTATTAAGCTTTATGCATAAGAATCCTCAAGCGACTTTCAAAGAGGCGGTTGATGCCTCAGCAGAACAGCGCCAGCAGGTGTATCGCTGGTTATTTAAAACCTCTAACCGCAGCGCACGTGATACCCGTATTCGTATTATGCTGGAGGTGGAAGCCTTCCTTGATATTCATCAGCGCTGGAAAAAACTGGGGTACGCCTTTGATCACCTGGTGCCATCGCTGGGCACCGCATTGGGTAGCTCAGGCGACAGACCGGCAGCCCTGGCTGAGCTGATAGGCATTATCCAGAATGACGGTATGTTGCTGCCAACAGTTCGGGTAGATCAGCTGCACTTTGCCGCCAATACGCCATATGAAGTCAAGTTAAAGTACCAGCCTTACGAAGCCAAAAGGGTGATGAAACCTGAAGTAGCCAGAGCATTACGTTTTGCTTTGTCTGAAGTGGCGAATGATGGTACTGCACGACGTTTGAAGGGAGCTTTCACTCAAGCAGACGGTTCGCCATTAGTGATAGGTGGAAAGACTGGTACTGGTGATAACAAAATGGCCACTCAGGTGATACGGGGCCGGACTGTTCAAGCCACTACCGTTAACCGTACTGCTACATTTGTATTTTATCTGGGTGAGAACCACTTTGGTACTCTGACAGCTTTTGTGCCAGGTAAAGCGGCTGAGGACTTTAGTTTTACTTCAGCCTTACCACTGCAGGTACTCAAAGGAATGGCACCTATCCTGAATCCTTACATTCAGCAAGGCCAGCTGTGCCGCTAAAACAAATCCGGGTCAGAGTCACGTTAAATCCGTAGTTTAATGTGACTCTGCCCCTGATTCATTTAACCTGCTTTATGCCCGCGCCAAATGCCTTTTGGGAAATGCTCTTCTAAAAAGCCCGCCAATTCGGCTTGCGGAATAGGTCTGGCGATCAAATAACCTTGTGCTATATCACAGCCCTGCTGACGCAATAGCTCTAGTTGCTCACGCGTCTCCACTCCTTCAGCTACAACCTGTAGTTGCAGTTTTTGCACCATAGCTATAGTGGAAGCGATAATCTGAAAGTCCGCGGCATTTTCCAACATACCGGACAAGAAACTCTTGTCGATTTTAATACAATCCATCGGCATCTTTTTCAGATAACTCAGGGACGAGTAGCCGGTACCAAAGTCATCAATAGCAAAATGAATACCCATAGCTTTGATTTGCGACATGATATTCAGCATGGTTTCAATACTTTGTACTAGTGTCCGTTCTGTCAGTTCTAATTCAAAGTAACAGCCCTGCAGTTCATACTTATCCAGCAGCAATTTTAGTGTTGGAATTAATTCAGGGTCGACAAACTGTTCTGCCGACAAATTAATAGCGATGCGGAAATGATGCCAACCGCTGTGTAATAAGCTGAGACATTGCTGCATACATTGTTCAATAATCCAGTAGCCTAAAGGCACTATTTGCCTGGACTGCTCTAATACCGGAATAAATTCATCTGGGGGCACCATACCACGCACCGGATGACGCCAGCGGATCAACGCTTCGAAGCCATACAATTGACCTGTAGCTATGGTCATCTGAGGCTGGAAATTTATACTGAACTGATTCAGCGTCAAAGCTTCTTTTAAATCTTGCTCCAGCAACACCCTTTGCTGCACGCGCTGATACATGTCCAGGTTGTAGGCCTGAGCACCATTGCCGCCATTGAGTTTAACTTCATGCATGGCCAGATCAGCCTGACGTATTAAGTCGTCCGACAGAACCGGATTGGCCGCACTGATGGTTAAGCCAATACTGGCAGTCATCACAAAATTCTGCTGCTCTATACTCAGTGGCTGCTGTATGCGTTGCAATACCTGGCTGGCCAGGCGAAATGGCGTGTCCATATCAGTCAATTGAGGCAGCACAAACACAAACTCATCACCACCAAAACGACAGAGCAAATCGTTTGCCCTGCAGCAGTCCTTTAAACGCAAAGCCACCAGTTTTAATAACTTATCGCCCTGTGCATGCCCCAGACTGTCATTTACCCGCTTAAAGTCATCCAGATCGACAAAAAGCACCGCCAGAAACTTCTTCTCTGCTGTCAGGCTGCTCAGCATACGCTCCAACTGATACTGCAGCATATTGCGGTTTGGTAAAGTGGTCAGCAGATCATACATAGCGACTTTTTCCAGTTCGTTGGTATGTTGTTCCACTTTATGGTTAAGCAATTCAAGCTCAACACTAAGTTCGTCCGCCGCCTGACGTAATAAATCGACTTCATCAGGCCACATACTGGGCTGGAAATGACTTTGCTGGCGAAAACCGGCATATTGTTTTTGCGATAATAAAGGCAAAGCTTTGCTCAGTTTTTTTAATCTCAGACTGATACGTCTCATAATGAGATACACCAGCAGCACCATGCAGCCAAAAAGAATGCCGGAGGTCACCAGCAACTGACGGCGATACCCGTTATTTGTGGCGACAAAATCGCTGATATTGTCTACAACCGTCAGATAGACGCCCTGACTTTGCATCTCAAAAGCCGAGATCAGGTAATGCTGACCGCTGTCCTCCAACTCAAGACCTTGGCTCAAGGCCAGATCGGCCTGTAAATCCGATACTTTCAGCAATAGAGCTTTTAGCAATTCAGGATTGGAACTGGATATAAGTTCACGGGAGGTTTTACCAGGTATTGCCCTGCTCGCCCTGATCAAAGCGACGTCTGAGTTTAAGCTCTGGTGCAGAGCCGACAAAATATCAACCAAAGTGGTAGTCACAGTCATCACAGCGACTTCACCTGTACTATTTAAGACAGGCAAACTCAATTGCTTCACGCAATACTGCACGCATAAATTTAATGTCAGCGGGCTTTGTTGGGTCAGTACTTTTTGTACCAGAGCGGGAGAAAAATAAGCGGTCTGCTGGGCACTGCTATACAAAAGTTGCATCTTACTGTCGTGTAACCAAATCTGTTCAATATTCAGATGCAGCTGCATATTGTCGCTTTGTTCGGCTAAACGTTGCACAAAAGCAGAAAAATCAGCTTGCTGGCTTAACTGCACCAAGTCTGAAAAGCTTTCCAGCCATACCCTAAGTTGCTGTTCAATAATGGTGTTTTGCTGCAGATATTGCTGTAGAGCTGATTCCCGTTTTAATTGCTGCTGGCGATCAAACTCTTCGCTCATTCGCATCAAACCCAGGCTGGTTTGCAGCACCGTCATACAAAGCAGAGCGCTGACCGTCGCCAGCAAAATTTTCCAGGGTAAACTAAAGACAAAAGGCCGCATCTATGTCAGAACCAATACATCAGTTGCATCGCCCACATTTGCCAGTACTCGGACTTGTTGTACTGCAGATCAGGCAGCACAGGATAAGCCAGACGAGCTGTACCTTTAACCCAATGATGTTCCATGGTTAAGCGAAGATTATCTTTGAAATCATAAGTTAAGCCTAAGGTTAACTCATCCTGATAACCAAAATAAGCCGGCACTAAACCACCAGTGCTTTCAGAGAATTTACGGCCGCTGCGATCATCTTTATCTAAATCGAATAAATCGACACTAAGCAAAGCCCAGGTGCGGGGCAACAAATTGTAGCGGCCCTGCACATACCAGCCCTGACTGAAACTATCGCGCTTAAATCCAGGCGCATAAAAATCACTGATATCCAGCCGCTCCTGTACCCATTCACTGCTCAGTTCCCAGTATTCAGCCGCATAACGCCCATTAAACATGACCCTTTGTACTGTCATAGCTCCGTCAAAGTAGTAATCCAGCTCGGCTTTGTCATAGCTAAAATCAGAATCGAGTAAAGAAACTCCCACCTGCCAGGCAGACTGATCCGGGCGCCAGAACAGGCTGGCTTGATGCACATAGTCTTGCTCAGCGTCGCCTTGCGCCAGAGTACTCAGCAGGATCTGACTCTGCTCTTTACTTAAATTGGTCGCCCCCCAACTCCAGTTCAATTCAATTTCACCCAGACTGGTGTTGCGGGTTACTTTAAAAGCCAAACCATCACTGCCCACGGCAATATCACGGAAAGAATCAAAATACACAGATTGTGGCAGCACTATGGCATTGCGGGTAAAAGGCACATCACGGGTCGCTGAATAAAGCCAGTGCTGGTTTTTAAAGCGGCCTAAAAACATGTCCAGCCGCCAGTTAAAATCACTGTGTAAGGTCCAGTCCAAAAACAAGTAATCCAGTCTGGTCCCTTTGGTATAACGACGACCTCCATCCAGATAGACAACCTGGCCGGCCAGCCGCAGATTATCAGACAATACCCAGGACATATTGACACCCAAATCTGTCAGCTCAGCGGAAATGCTGTCATCCAGATTCACAAAGTTGGTTTCAGGCGCCTGAATAAGGCCCTGTGAAATAAAACCATGCCATTGCACTTCGTCTGCCTGCAGCTGTAATGAACAGCCCAGTAGCAGTAAAAGGCATAGCTTACTGCGTGATACGAATGACTTTAAGGGTGGATAGTTCATCTGGATTCTCAATATAACCTATGGCACCTGCAGTACTGGCTACCATTTCACGCATTTGTTGCTCAGAACTCAACACCACTGGCGCTGAGCCTAAGCCTGAATAAGTAATCTTTTGCCAGATCCTGTCCAGCTGGTAGGGAAACATCTGTAGTTTTTCTTTAGCAAAAGTCTGATGCACCTGATTTTTTGCTGGCAGCACAAAAACTCTGACCGCTGTGCCATCAGGCCATTTTTGTTGCCGCATAGAATAGATACCACGCAACTGATTGACTGTCAGTTGGTCCATGGGCACAGCAGGATGAGTTATCACTTCTGTGGCGAAAGCAGTAGATGCCCAAAGCACAGAACCAGCAATAACTAGCTTGGTTTTCACGTCGTTAATATTCCTCAGGAAAGCATATTTAATGCAGCTACAGCGGTGAACTGATAAAGCAGCATCAAGCTCAGGTCGTCCGGGCTCAGTATAGTAGCAGTGGCAAGAATTGTATTGTAGCTGGGGAAAAAAAAGCTGTGTTTTCAGTAAAATGAGAACGGAGAGGAGATTTACTTCCTCTCCGTGAGCGCCGCATTAATAGCGTGGACTTACCTCAAATACGGTAAGGCTACCACTGACTTCATTGGCCATTAATACTAAGGCCTGACCCGTAGCACTGTCAGCTGCAGGGACAAAGACCAGACTTTCAGGCCCTAAGTCACCCGCCTGTTGGTAATCACCACTGACTGCCGCAGGCACCATGTCATCATCAATTTCGTATACGGCATCAAAGTTACGATTGTGGAAGTAATCTACAAACTTGGTGTCATATGGGTTAGTTATATCGTAAACAAAAATGCCGCTTAAGCGCTCAGTCGCGATAAAAGCATAGGTTTTGTCGCCAACCTGACCAATAGTGACAGCTTCTGGTTCAGGACCTTTATCATCAGAACGGCTGTCGCCTTCCACTACGGTGTGGTTGGTATTAAACAGCTCCGCATGCACACCTGAACTGATACGTTCAAAGTCAGAGCCACTGTCAAAGACCTGATTACCATTCTGATCCCAGATACTAAAAGAGCGGGCACCATAGGCATAAAGCGCATCGTATTCACCCTGCGCATTTAAACCCATAGCTTTAGATACATTCAGGCGACCTAAGCCATTGGCATCGTAAAATCCTGCCTGCAACGCTGTTAAGTCTGCTGAACGTTTTAAGCTACTGACTCTGCCTTCTTCACTGTAGCCATCCCAGTCGCGGGCGTCACCTTCGTTTGCACTAAGAATAAAAGTCGCACCTTTCCAGTTATAACTGGCAAGTGTATCAGGCTGATACATGCCATAAACACCAGGATAAGTACTGAGTTTTACACCGTCTCTGTTGCTGACATCCACTGCATTTTTTGCCTGGCTATAATCTTTAAATCCCAGGGCTACCACCTTAGTGATTTGCTTTTTCGCTAAATCCACTATGGCTAATGCGTTATTCTCCTGCAGTGACACAAAGGCTTTTTTGCTGTCGCTGCTGACCGTAATGTATTCAGGCTCTAAGTCCTGCGCTACTGTAGTACCAGTCGGAGCAGCAAACTTCACGCCCTGAGCCGCTAGTTTAGCCTGATCCGCATTAAACAGATTAAAGCCCATCAGAGTGGCCTGATCCGCTGCAACTCCGCCAGTCATTGCGATCATACCGACTGAACCTTCAGGATCGACACTGTAATCTGATTCCGGCTCACCTTCATTGGCAACGAGCAACATGCTGCCATCCGGAGTGAAAGTGACCATATCAGGCAAAGCGCCTACTTTTACCGCTTTAACAAATACTGGTGTTGCAGCACTGATATCATAAAACAGCACTGCGCCCGCAGATGATTTCACATCATTCTCCGCAGCCACTGCCAACAAATTACCGGAAATCGCAATAGAGTTAGCAAAACCCAGATTTAAGCTTTCATCCGTACCTGCGGCATTTTTTACCATTACAGTAGCAGGCATAACCAATGGCGTACTGGTCAGGTTATTGGCGGTGATTGCATCAGTCAGCGCGGTACTTTTAATGCCGGAGGCGTCCAGAATCTCAACTCTGTTTGCTGCACCATTCACCACAAAAATGCGTTTAGATGCTTTGTGATACTGAGTGATCTCTGCTGCGCCAGCGCCGTAAGTCCCAGTGACAAAACGAGCAACAGCCTTGGTACTGATGCCAGTTTGCGCGTTTTGACCAGGAGTACCGGGAACACCAGGAGTACCAGGCTGGCCCACAGCACCGCCAGGACCTGCTGGTCCAGCCGCGCCATCATCACCATCCAGAGTACAACCGGATAAAGCTAAAGCTAAGGCTGACGCCACTAAAGTTAGACGTAACACAGAGAATTTCATTTTCGGTAAAGTCCTGTTTTATATGAAAAATCAGGAATTACCCTAAAGTCGTGTTATGACACTTTAGTGACGAACTTATGAAAACTTAATGAAAAAGGGGCAATCAACCCCCCCTTGCGATGACTGACTTAATAAGCGACACAAAAACGCTGGTTCTGGTGGCGTGGCTGCTCAGCTTCATCCAGCATAGCAAGCGCATAATCAGCGGTTGAAATACGACTTTGGCCCTGTGCATCAGTCAGTAATTGATCCTTGCCCAGCCTGAAGATCCCGGTTTTTTCCGCTGGAAAAATTTCGGCGGCAGGAGACAAATAACTCCAATTTTGCTGCTGTTGTGCTTTAAGCAGTAACAACGCCTGATAAGCACCTTGCGCCGATCCCAGATAAGCGGCCGGGAAATCCGGGCTAGTGAGCAACATCTGGCCTGGCGCGTATTCCAGCGAGGCTGCGCCGCCTACCACCAGCAAACGAGGCACTTTAGCTTCAATGCTGGCCGCTAAAATGGATTTGAAGCCTTGAATATAATAGGCTGCCACATCTGCCTCTTTGTGACCACTGAAAGCGCTGATCACCAGATCTGCGCCCTCAAGCGCCAAAGCCAGAGCCGCGGTATCCATCACATCCACTTTAACGCCAGTTAAACCTTCTGTCTGTGTCAGACGCTCAGGTCTGCTAACTAGAGCCCTGACCTGATGCCCACGTTCTAATGCTTCCGTGGTCAAAGCTGAACCAATAAAACCAGAGGCCCCAATAATTGCGATATGCATAACTTAATCTCCGTCTGAGTGAATAGGCTTTATTATCCTCAGACTTATTGATTAGAAAAATACACCAATACATAATTCACTGTTATCAATCAAACAACAATAGCTATCATGCAACTGCAAAATATTGATTTAAATGCGATACCGGTTTTTCTGGTTTTAGCTCAGGAGCGCAGCTTTACTGCAGCGGCAGAACGGCTTGGCTGCACAAAAACCAAAGTCAGCCTGCAAATCAAAGCTCTGGAATCCAGTCTGGCGGTTGCGCTGTTCCGCCGTACCACCCGACTGGTCAGTCTGACTCAGGCTGGCGAACAGCTGTACCAGCACTGTCTGCCGCTGCTGCAACAGCTAAGTCAGCATTTGATCGAAGCTCAAAGCTCAGAGCAAAACTTAACTGGCACTTTAGTGATCAGTGCACCGGAGGATTATGCTCAGCAGGTGCTGATACCAGCATTGCTGGCTTTCCGTCAGCGGCACCCGGCTTTGGCGTTCGAATTAAAAAGCAGCGATCAGATCAAAGATTTAGTCAAAGAGGGGATAGATTTATCCATCAGAGCGGGCTGGTTAAGGGACTCAAGCCAAAAAGCTATCTCTTTGGGCAGCTTTGAGCAATGGTTGGTGGCCTCCCCCACTTACCTGCAACATCATGGTTTACCACAGCATCCAACTGAATTGTCGCAGCACCATTTTATTTGCTTTACGTTGCTGCCTTCAGCTTTGCACTGGAGTTTTAGTAAAGGAGAGGAACGACTGCAGGTACAGATGCGAAGCCAGATAAAAACCGGCTCGACAGCTTCTGTTACCGCTCTGGTCAAAACCGGAGCTGGCCTTGGAGTCCTGCCTGATTACACAGCCAGAACTTTGATCAAAAGCGGCGAATTGGTACAAGTATTACCGGAGTGGCAACTTGCCAAAGGCGGAATTTACGCGGTATATCCGCCGGGTTCGTTCCGGCCTGCCCGTGTCAGGATTTTTGTCGAATTTCTGCAACTGTGGCTAGCCGGCAGTGGTTTTGAATAAAAAAGGGCCCATTAAGGGCCCTGAAATCACCAGGAACAGTGATGCATGCAACAAGTTTAAGCCAACTAAGAATGACGGCCTCACTTTTCAAAACTATGACAAGTCAGCGAATCTTTGATGAAAACCACAGAAAAGAATTTCAACTTCAATGTTTTACTAAAGCCTGTTGGATGTGGTATTTGCTGAGCAGTTGCTGCCATTTTGGATCTGACGACATCTTTGCCACTGCACTCTGTAAAAACTGATATAACCTGGGGTCGTTGTTACTTAGCATAAATCGTCGCAATATCACTTCATGAGGAGTGGACGCCACATAAAAATAACGGGCTTGTTCACCCTGATTGAATTTATAAGACAATGTAGAGGAGCTGATGATCGTAAAGTCACCCCGGCCTAACCTCAGCATATCCAACACATAATCTTCCTGCAGTGTATCTACTCTTTTCAATATGCCGGCCGCAACGGCCTGATCTAAAGCTTTGTACCTGTATCCCTGAGAACCAATAAAAGTTTTACCTGTTAAGTCCGCTAAATCTGTTGCCATAAAAGGTTTTTCTGCAGCAGAGACAAACATATCCTGGTCATGTAGAAAAGGCTCCGTAAACAA
>NZ_JAIWOI010000133.1 GCF_020217005.1 Rheinheimera sp.
TTATCGTGTCTACTGGCAGGATTTAAAAGATTCACATAAAGAATGCAGCACCCTGACCCGCCGTGTCGTGGTGTCAGCCGGAACTTTGGGCAGCAACGAGCTATTGATGCGCTGTCGCGACTTGTATAAAACCCTTCCGAACATCAGTCAGCAATTAGGCCGGCACTTTTCCGGCAATGGCGATTTTTTATCTTTTGTGATTGATGGCGACAAACCAGCAGACCCCAACTATGGCCCTGTGATCACTCAGGGCACAGATTACAACCTGTTTAAAAACTTCGATCGTGACAAAGCTTTTATTTTGGAAGATGCCAGCTACCCGAACTTTGCCGCCTGGTACACCGAAGGTGTCAAACCCGGAGCCTCCAAGTTCCAGGCTTTAGTTCGCACCATCCGGCTGGCTTTTGCCCGTTTTGTGCATGGTATCAGCACTGGTCATTTGGGCTATGCCTTAAGTTCATTGCTGAAAAACGACTTGTCCTACACCACCAGCGTCTTGCTCTGTATGGGTCTGGACAAAAGCGACGGTGTGATGTCGCTGAATAAAGACGGCTACTTGCATCTGAAGTGGCCTTATAAAAACAGCATGTCCTTGTACAACGCCATATTGGCCACAGGCGAGCGTTTTAAAACATGGTGCGGTGGCAAAGCTTTTATTCCTATGCCGAACTGGCTCTGGCCTATGCGGCGTAACGTCACAGTGCATTCCTTGGGGGGCTGTCGTTTGGCGGATAGTCCGGAGCAAGGGGTGACCAGTGCTGAATTGGCGACTTTTGGTCAGGTGTTCGGTTACAGCGGCTTGTATGTGGCAGACGGTTCCTTGTTGCCCACAGCGGTAGGTGCCAACCCTATAGCCACCATCAGTGCCGTTTCAGAACGGGTGGCTGAAGGTATCACGGGTATAGCACCCACAGCCGATCTGTAATAAGGCTTAGCCGATGAGCGAATGGCTGTGGTCTTTCATTCGCCAATTTTTCCAGAAACGGTGCAGCACTGCTGCTCTGCCCCTTGCAACGAGGTTGACTACAATGAGCAATTTTCCTGCTTATGATGAAGTGCATGTCATTTCCGATATCCATATGGGCGGCGCTGACCCCAGTTTTCAGGTACTGCGCGAAACCAAAAGACTGGCTGGTTATATTCAGTGGGTCGGTAAGCAAAACCCAGCTGGTCAGGTGGCTTTGGTGCTGAACGGTGATGTGTTTGATACGCTCGCCGAAAAATCCTCTGATTACATTATGGTCGACAGAGCCGTTGAAGTGGTCAGCAGTATTATGGCCAACCCGTCCTTCTCCGGCATTTGGGCCGCTCTGGCAGCTTTTGTCGCTCTGGAACGCCGCACCCTGGTGTTTATTATCGGCAATCATGATGTGGAAATCTCCTTTCCTGTGGTGCAGCGCCTGATCCAGCAGCGCCTGGCCGGAGACAATCCACAAAAACGCGCCAGCATAGAATTTTCCACTATAGGTGCAGGTTTTAGCTGCACTGTAGGTGGCGCTACAGTGTATTGCACTCATGGCAATGAAGTAGACCCATGGAATTTCAACAGATACGAAGACTTAGCCAAAGTGGGCCGACGCCTCAATGCGGGCCGCACTTTAACTCAGCAGGAATGGACACCCAATGCCGGTACCCGTATGGTGAAAGAGGTGATGAATCAGGTTAAAGAAAAATACAAATGGATTGATTTGCTCAAACCTGAAACTCAGGCTGCTGTAGGCACTTTAGTGGTGCTGGATCCGTCACAGGCGAAAAAAATTGGCGACTTATTATCTATTGTCGGACGCAAAACTGTGGACGGCAGAGAAGTGAATCAGCGCTTGTCGATGGATGGTTTTCAGACTCATGCAGAGCAAAATGCGACGCCACCTCAACTGACGCAAGTGCTTGGCAGCAACCTGACACAAGGCATGAAAACTTATGCCAGTGCAGACAGTCAGGCGGTAGACGCTATGCTACTGCAAGCCGAACAAAACCTTGGAACCTCCAATGCTCAGCTGTTTGAACAGGATGGACAGCTAGGCACAGGCCAGCTGATATTTGATCGCTTAACCGGCTGGATCCGCAATATTCCCAAAGACGAAGCGCTGCGCCGCGCGATGAAAGACTGGTTAGCTGGCGATAAAACCTTCGATATCAATGACAAAGACGACACTTACAAAGAAGTCACAGCTGCAGTTGGCAATGGCATCGACTTTATAGTCACAGGCCATACCCATCTGGAGCGCGCCATCGACATGGGGTCTGGTCGTTATTACTTTAACTGCGGTACCTGGATCCGCCTGCTGAGTTTTACAGCTGATATGCTCAAAGATCAGGCGTCTTTTCAGGGAGTTTATAAAATCCTCATCGACGGCAAAATGGAAAGCATCGACAACGCCAGTTTTGCTGGCCAGCCTTTTGTGATGAATCAAACCAGCGCTGTTTCTATTAAAAAAACTGCTACCGGCGCTATAGGCAGCCTGACTCATGTGCTGGGTGATGGCACAGGTGAGCCGCTAATCATCAAGCAATTTGAGAGGTCTTAACATGAAAGCGCAAAGCACCGAAATTCGCAGCGTAAAGCTTGAACTGTTAAGAGCAGGCCCTACTCACAACCAGTTATTGTCGCCCTTAACGAACTACATAGCGCTTTGTGGTTCAGACGGCCCTGTAACCATCAATATACCTTTTGAACATCGCCAGTTACTGATGCGGTTAAAGCGGCTGAAGTACCCGCTGGATAAAGATCCGGCCACTGACGATCAGCGTCAGGCTGAACTTCGGGATATAGGCGAAAGTTTGGGCCGCATTTTTGCCGAAGTACCGGCATTGATTTCCGAGCTCGGAGCTGCTGCTGCAGAAAAAGGCAGTCTGGTGCATTTAACTTTGTCGATGTCGGCTTTTGAATTAGGTTTATTGCCTTTTGAAGCCGCCATAGCTGCTGATGGTTTCCCCGGCACTGGTGCCCCTTTGTTTTTACAGATGCGTACTCCTGTGTCCCTGACCCGCGAAGTACGCCGTGGCCGACCTTTGCCAATGAACTGGGCCAGAACACCAAAAATTCTGTTTGCTTTTGCCGCACCGGCTGGCAGTTACGTGCCATCCCAATCGCATTTACAAGCGCTGCGTGAAGCGATAGAACCTTGGGTGAAATTAAAAAACAGCCCGGAAGAGCGCATCAGTGAAGTGAAAAAGCTGCTGACGGTGTTACCACAAGCGACACTTGAGCAATTACGCACCTTGTGCGCCACACAAGAGTTTACTCATGTGCATGTTCTGGCTCATGGCGCCCCTTATCAACAGTCCGGTGATGAGCATTATGGTGTGGCTTTGTGCAGCGAGGCAGGTCCTGATCAGGCAGATGTGGTCGACGGTGAACGACTGGCGATGGCTCTGACGGCTAATGATGCTTTAGGCACCAGCCACTGTCGGCCTACAGTGGTCACTTTAGCCACTTGCGATTCTGGCAATATCAACTCGGTGCTGACCCCAGGTGGCAGCATAGCGCATGAACTCAATAGCTCAGGTATTCCATGGGTGATAGCTTCACAGTTTCCACTTTGGATGAAAGCCTCAGCTATAGCCGCCAAAGTACTGTACAGCGGTTTACTCAAAGGTGACGATCCGCGTTGGGTATTACACGAATTGCGTCAACGCTTACGCACTGACGCTCCGGAAACCCATGATTGGGCCAGCATAGTGGCCTACGCTACTATTCCGCCTGATTTTTCGATGCAGGTGCAGCAGTTCCATGCCAGCCAGACCCAACGCAAAATTGAAGTAAAGTTTGACCGTATTGATGAGCTGGTAAAAAGTATCACACTTGGCCTGGCTGCATCCGATCAGCAGTCTGATGTGCATGAAGAATTAACTGCTTTATCCGAAGCGATACGGGCTGAACTTAAAGAGTGGCGGGATGAACCCCATGATCATTTAACCAAAGAGGAATGGTCGATGCGGCTGGGCTTAAGCGCCGCCAGTGAAAAACGTATTGGCATAGCACTGGATTTAATAGGGGCCACAAAAGAAGCCGATCAGGCTTATAAATGCTGTTTTGAGTTTTATCAGGCCGCCTGGACTATCGATCAGTCCAATCACTGGTTACTGACTCAGTATCTGTCCGTCATTGCTATTCGCAACAGAACTGACGATGTGGCCGGATTACAAAAACTGTCGGAAAAATATGGCACCACCTGGTGTGCAGCCCTTGAAATGACCAGTTGGAAACTCAGCCTAAGCTCGGGTAAGGACAAAGTTTATGTATTGGCCACTTTGGCTGAGCTGACCTTATTGAATGCAGTTTACCATCCGGATAACGCAGACCAAAAGGCGCTGCAGGAGACTATTCAGCAGTATTGCAAAGCCATGCTGGATGAAGCTCTGACAGACAAATTCCCTCTGCTATCCACCAAGCGGCAATTTAGTCGTTACTTGCAGGAATGGCAAAGTCCTATCTGGCAAGACTTGGCCCAAACTGCGGTCGACGCTTTAACTGAAGAGTAATAACCTAAACAACACAGCGGGCTTAAGCCCGCTGTGTTTTCATCGGATAAAGAGCGGCTCAGACCGCTGGCGCTACTTTTTTATTATGAGCCAACACCAGACCAATCAAGCCAACCACAGCCACCAGCACACCTATAGGTTTGCTGTATTCCACTGGCAAATTCAAACCTATACCAGCTGTGGCTATATAAGCCACTGTCATACTGGTGCCGACCACAGCCGGAATGCTGGCAATCCAGTGAAAAGTACCGCGGTCAAATAAGTACTTAGTCGCCAGCCACAACACACTGGTCGACAACAACATATTTGAGAAAGCGAAATAACGCCAAATCAAGGAGAAATCCAGCAAAGTCATCAGATAAGCAATCATCAGGATAGGCACTGACAAGAGCAGTCTGTTACGCAAGCTTTGTGGAATATTGAACGCGTCTACTATGGTTAAACGTAAGGAGCGGAAAGCGGTATCGCCCGAAGTGATAGGAAATACTGCTACAGCCAGTATCGCCATCACACCACCAAAAACCCCCAGATAACTGGTTGCTATATGATTCACCACCAGACCAGGGCCGCCCTGAGCCAGCATGGTTTTTAATTCAACATAACCGCCGGGAAAGGCAGCAATACCGGCCAAAGCCCAGACACAAGCCACTATGCCTTCACAGACCATAGCGCCGTAATACACAGGGCGGACATATTTTTCATTGGTTAAACAACGGGCAATAATAGGCGCCTGAGTCGAATGAAAACCACTGATAGCACCACATGTAATAGTTAAAAACAGCAAAGGCCAGATTGGCGCACCGTCAGGATTAGGGGTTAAAAAATCATGTTCATGATGACCATCAAAGTAAGCAAAAATATCGGCGACCTCTGGCAGGTGTGGCGCTTCCATTAACAAAGCACCAGCTATTAAAGTAGTCATTACTATCATCAACAGACCAAAAGCCGGATACAACTTAGTGATAATTTTATCGATGGGCAGCAAAGTCGCGAGGAAGTAATAGGCCAGAATCACCAACACCCAAAAGGTATTGCCAGCCAGAAAAGTGCCTTCAAAATAAGACAGATTACTCAGTAATCCGGCTGGGCTCATAATAAAAACCACACCGACAAAAAACAGCAACATGGCGGTAAACACCAGCATAAAGCCTTTAAATACAATGTTGTAATAATGGCCTGCTATTTCTGGCAAACTTTTGCCGTCTTCTTTGATGCTCATCACACCAGAGAAATAATCGTGTACAGCCCCACCTATGATGTTCCCTATCACAATCCAGACTAACGCCACAGGGCCATAAATAGCGCCCAAAATAGGACCAAAAATAGGGCCTACCCCAGCGACGTTTAAAAACTGAATCAAAAAGGCTTTTATCGGACTGATTGCCACATAATCCACCCCTTCGTTAAAACGCTGCTGTGGGGTAATGGCTTTGGGGTCTATACCCGCCTGCTTTTCAACAAAAGGACTGTAAAATTTATAGCCAAGTATCAGTATGGCTATGCTGACAAAAAAGATAAGCATAAGAGCGGGTTCCTATCTGGGCAACTGACAAAGAAGACGCAGCAAGTGCCGCGGCTTCAGATAAATATCAATACCTTAGCACAGCCTGCATGCTTCAGACATCAGCAGATAGTCTAAGTGTCCAGCTACCGCACTAAATGCCATTGTGTTTGACGACCAGCCAGATAAATGACTTTTTTTCCGTCAAAATACGCACTTTGTTCCAGTTTAATCTGCACATAGTTGCCTCCCCATTCCGGCACTTGCTGTTTAATATTGCCTTCGATGGCATAAGCAGTGTCGGCATACAAAGGCCATTGTCCACCCACAGCTGAAGGCCCCTGGTTATCCCACATGCCAATAGTTGGACCAGGCGCATGACCAACAAAACCCAGAGCATGGGTGTAGGTGCTGCTGATCATACCCTGCTTTTGACTTTCCTTGATGGTATTAGCTAAAACGTTATTGCCAGTACGTCCGGCTTTAAACTCATTGGTTAAAATATCCTGCCACTGATTGCCTGTCGCCAAAGCCTTAACCAAACCCGCTGGGACCTGCTCTTCGCCAACTTTCAGTACATAAGCCATTTCCTGCGTATCAGTGCACAGCTTCAGGTAACAAATCCCTACATCTGTATGCAGCACATCTCCTCTGTGGATCACTCTGCTTTGACCACAAAATGCTGAATCCAGACGACAATCGTCTTGCTGTCTCTGGCTATTTACATCGGGCATAAACCAGACAGGTAATCCCAGCGACTCATAACGCTGCCGAATATACCAGGCGACATCGTCCGTGGTTGTTACTCCGGGTGTAATGACTTTGGCACTAAAAGCCTCGGCAATGACAGCGCGGGCCAGACTGACAATAGCAGGGTAAATTTCAAGTTCAGACGCAGTACGTTGTTCCATCCAACGTACCACTAATTGTTCAGAACTAACCAGTCTGTTGCCATAATCTTTGGGCAACACTTCCAGCAAAGACTGATGCATGGCTTTGGTTAAACCATCAGCCACAGGCCAGTCTGTTGACACATTAATGCCTATACGTTGAGGATTTCGCTCAGTGATGACCTGTGCCAAAGCCTGCCATTGTTGCTGCAGGTCTCCGCCAGACCAGGCTGAGGTATAAGGCGCACCAAAAGGATAACGGTTCACTGATAAGCGCTCGACTGAGCCATCTGCTTTGCGATAAAACACCAACATAGTAGTGCGACGGGCGGCAAAAGTGGGCTGAGGTACTAATGTAAAATAGACTGGGTCTTCCGCATATTCGCGGTTGATCACCAGCCACATATCCAGCTTGGCTTCGGCCATCAACTGCGGCAGTAATGCCTCAAGTCGTTCCTGCAGAATACGGTTTTCGGTCGCCACTCGGTCTCTTGGTGCCAGTACAGCAAAATCATCTGCTGAGACCAGCTGCCTGGCCTGCGTAAATTCAGCGGCAAAGGTTGTTGGGGTGATGGTCATAAGTGCCAGCAAAGCCGTGGTGACTATAGTTTTCATCTGTCGCACCCTGTTGTTGTGATTATTTCGTTGAATTAAAACTAATTCATAAATAACAACTTACAACGAACTTCCGGCAAATCAGCTGCTAAATACAGCAGACAACACAGAATCTGCGACAAAAGGTTACCTCGAACCAATGGCCCCCGACGCTGAGCGATAAACGTAACCCAACAAAGGCCGCAAAGTTTTATGCAAAATGTAAGACATCAATACAACCAAAATGCCGACTCCTGTTGGAATTAATGCCCCAAAGGTAAAACACATGCCGAGTATAAAACCTAACAAGAATTCGGCACGGTACAATGGAAAAATTAATGCCAACACAGGCAGACTGAGCATCATGCCTGCTAACAGCTGTTCCTGCTGATACTGAAATAACACTGAAAGAGTGACCCCAAACAGCAGAGAGGCAGTTAAACCTGCTGTCACAGCCAAGGGATAGGTCGTCACTACCCGCTTATAGATACGTCCTGTTAAAAACCAACTCAACACAGGCACGACCAAAGCGCCCCACCAGTTTGAAATAGCGGGTAAATCTTCTCGTTGCAACAAATGATGGCTGACCACCCCACCGTTGTGGTGCTCAAAGGCAAGTAAAATCAGGATATAAAGACTGGCAGCTGCAACCAGCAACAGCCGGTGAAGTTTAAATGGTTGATCGTTCATCTTTAATGTCCGTGTTGACTTGAATGAATACCATCAGTGTGGCTGAAGTAAGGATGACAAAGTATATGAAACTGTAAGGAAAAATATTCTGATACCTGCGGCTTTTCGCAGGCATGCAACTATAGTCCACTGCGCCCTAATATAAGTTGAACCGCATTGATAACCTTGTGTTCGCCAGTTATTTTAAATTGACTAAAAATAAAACAATTCAGGGGCATTATGAAAAAACATGTTATTTCACTGATGGTTAGTCTTGTGCTTTGTGGCACAAGCACCAGTATTTTTGCGGAAAAAATAGCACTGGTCGGAGGTAGACTGATTGATGGAACAGCCGAAAACCTGATCCGCAACAGCGTAATTCTGGTCGATCAGGGAGTGATCCAACAAGTCGGCTCAACGGACACTTTGCAGGTACCTGAAGGGTATAAAGTGGTATCAACCGAAGGGCAGGACGTATTGCCGGGATTATGGGAAAGCCACGCTCATCTTCAATTAACAGGTCATGCTAACTATGTGCACTGGCAAGCCAAATACAAAGATCGCTTAGCCGACGAAATTATGCCAGCCAGTTTAGTGCAGTTATTGTTGGCTGGTGTCACCAGCGTGAGGGATCTGGGTGCTCCGCTTGAGGATACTCAAATCATCAAACGTAAGCTGGCTAACAATGAAATACCAGGACCTACCTTGTACGCTTCAGGACCCTTTTTACAATGGCAGGTAGACGACTGGCAAAAAAGCTACCGCTGGGCAGTAAAAGACAAAAATGATGCTGTGAAAAAAGTGAATCAGTTGGCTGATGCCGGAATGGATATAGTGAAACTGATAGACCAGGACGATATGCCACGTGAGGTCGCTGAAGCTATAGTACAGCAGGCTCATAAACGCGGAATGAAAGTAGTAGCCCATTCTCACAAACCCAATGAAATACGCCGGGGTGTTGAAATTGGGGTGGATAATTTTGAGCACACAGGCCTGACAACTGCACCTGGTTATCCGGAAGATGTGCTGGCAGCCATTAAAGAGCGCACTGGCACAGGTATGTTTAAAGGCTTGTTATTCTGGACTCCTACAGTGGAAGGCTTGTGGAGTTATCAGGAAACCGTAAAAAACCCCGAGCATTTAGATAACACCTGTTGGCACAGAGGTTTGAAGCCAGACACTATTGCTGACATTCAGCAGTCCATTAAAAAACCGGGCCATTTGGGGTATACCCAGTTGGTGCCGTTACGCAAACCCACGTTAAAACATAAGATTGATCAGCTCAAAGAGACAGGTGTGGTGATGTTAGTTGGGACTGATGTTGGCATTCCAATGAAGTTTCATTGCCAGACCACCTGGCATGAGATGGCTGTCTGGGTTGATGATTTCGGTTTTGATCCGCTGGAAACCATTAGAGCAGCAACCTACTGGCCCGCTGTCATGATGGGGGTGCAGGATAAATATGGTTCAGTCACCCCTGGCAAAGTTGCGGACATTATCACGGTCAAAGGCGACGTTCTGAAGTATATGAATCTGTTGCAACATGTTGATTTAGTGATGAAAGCCGGTGTGATTTATAAACAAAACGGTCAGGTCATTGAAGAAGCTTTAGTACGCTGAACAAAAAACAAGCCCGGGTTGTAAAGGAGTGCCTGCCTGTGGCACTCCTTTGTTTTACTTTAAGGGCAGATAAATATCAGTGACTGCCTGATGTTGTGGTACGTCAGGAAAGAAGCTAAGCCGTTCAAAAAACAAAGGAAAGTCCCGTAATTCAGCCTGAGTTTCGTCCAGATACACTGAATACAAGTACCGCACAGCCAAAGCTAACTGTTCATCCGAACCTGTATGACGGATCCTGGCA
>NZ_JAIWOI010000134.1 GCF_020217005.1 Rheinheimera sp.
CAAGGTCCTGCCGGGATTTGCTTTAGCACTATGCCGTCTTTAAGGTTGGTCAGAACTCCACTGAATTCACAGCCTAAATCAAAGCGAAACTCAGCAGCAGGAACTGAAGCAGGATCGTCGTACACCAGATTAAAAGTGCGACTTTTAGCAGGATGCAGTTTCCGGCTTTTCCTCCAGTCTATAAAACGCCTTATGCTGTGCATCAGTTGTTCCGGAGCACCTCTGTGCTCAAGCACCGCAATTGAAATAGCAGGAAAATCAACGCGCTGCACCTGATACTGAGCTGCTTCTGCCATAGTTACTGCTGTTGTTTCAGTCAAAACCTGGTCTTGTTGCAGCCAATAGTCCCAATCCGGCGCTTTGCGAAAACTGGTTGGACTTTGCCCACTGAACTGGCGGAACAGTCTGGAGAAAGACTCTGAATTTTCATAACCTGCCTCAAACGCGATATCAGTCACTGTCAGCTCAGTTCTGAATGCCAATTGATAGGCCGCTTTTTTAAGTTTTAAGTTGCGAATATGCGCAAAAGGACTTATGCCAAAATGCAAACTAAACTGCCGCTGAAAGTGATATTTTGATAAATGTGCCAGAGCGCTTAATCTTGCGATATCCAGATTTGCATCCAGATTAGTTTCAATAAAAGTCAGTACTTTTTGCAACCTTTGCTGGTAATTGACCACATTCAGCCCCTGTTGTGTGACGACAATACTCAGATAATATCCAAGGCATGATCACTTTACCTGACCAATGTTGCTGTAAAAACCATTCAATTCTCAACGGCTACCGACATAATTCTACTAAGGTTTTAACTGCGACTTTACAAGTCAAACTTCCCTTAAACCTGCTTAAAGTGGCTTATGTTGTGTACCCTTGCCTGGCGTGATAAACAACAGTTTGGTTTTTACACTGGTTCGGGCGCTGTGCCAGGTATGTTTTGGGATTATGACAAAATCCCCTGGTTGTTCTAATGTCAGCAATTGCTCTGTCCCTTCATGCTGCAAAACGAACAGTGCCTGGCCCGACAGCAAAATCACTGTCTCGTCGCCTGCAGGATGCATTTCCCATGACGACCAGTCTTGTGTAAATTCAAAGCAGGAAATCAACTCGCAGCCCTGAAAGCCTGCATAATTGTCTTCCAGACGCTGGTACAGCAGCGCATCCGGCTGTTCAATACTGGCTTTTTTCTGCTGGTTTAGAACAATAAAAGCCTGAGCAATATTCAGTGTGGTTCTGGTCATGATGCCACCTCAATGAGCCCTTCGGGATCCCAGATTTTATGACTGAAATGCAGCCTTAACTGCAGCAAGAGCCAGGTAAAATCGCATCCCGACCCAACTCAGGCCAAACTGGCGCAATGCAAAGCTTGCGCTACGAAACTTTGTGACCCGCTTCATCCTTGCCAAGCAGGCCATTTATTTTAGCGTACTGCAACAACATAATGGTTTTGCCGTCTTTAATTTCACCACTAGCTATCATCGAATAGGCCTGAGCAAAATTCAGCTCCAGTACTTCAATATTCTCCTGTTCATGCGCCAAACCACCACCGGCTGAAACCTGCATCTGGTCCGAGTATTCTGCTGCAAAAAAATGGATAATTTCGGTGACTGAACCAGGCGACATATAGGCCTCAAACAGTTTCTGCACCTGCTCTATTTTATAGCCGGTTTCTTCTTCCGCCTCACGTTTAATACAGTCTTCAGCATTATCCTGCTCCAATAAGCCCGCGCAGGTCTCGATCAATAAACCATCGGAATTACCATTAATGTAAGTTGGCAGACGGAACTGGCGGGTCAGGATCACTGTGGCTTTGGCTTTGTTATACAACAAAATAGTGGCACCGTTGCCTCTGTCATAGGCTTCGCGGTG
Organism: Rheinheimera sp.; assembly: GCF_020217005.1. GTDB lineage: Bacteria > Pseudomonadota > Gammaproteobacteria > Enterobacterales > Alteromonadaceae > Pararheinheimera. The sequence continues at coordinate 1,867 of NZ_JAIWOI010000134.1, forward strand.
CTGCTGTTGCCATTCTCCGCTATGGTTCTGATATTCAAAACTAAACTTGTTCAGCGTATACCAGTTATCTGATAACAGAGTTTTCTGAAGATTTCTGATTTTAGTACTCATTGGAAAAAATCCCGCTACTTTGGGTTCATCTGTTATATCCAGACATCATTATCAGCTCTGAGCTCGCTGTCTGCATCGCCCGTATTTACCACACCTTTAGGTTCTACCAGCAGTATTTTGCATTCTTGTGCCGCGCAAGGCTTGTGCCTGACTCCTTTTGGCACCACATACATTTCCCCAGCCTGCAAAGTAACTTTGCCATCTTCAAATTTAATATCCAGCACCCCTTCGATCACAATAAAAACTTCATCTGTGTCCTGGTGATCATGCCAGACAAACTCACCTTCAACCTTGACCAGCTTAAACTGGTAGTCATTCATTTCGGCGATAACGCGGGGAGACCAGTGATGATCGAACTTAGAAAATTTTTGCTTAAAATTAATGGCATGGTAATTCATCACCTTTATGACTCCGAAAATAGTTCAACTTAAATACTGCTTAAAAAACTCCAGAGTGCGTTGCCAGGCTAACTCTGCCGCAGCTTTATCGTAACGTGGTGTGGTGTCGTTATGAAAACCGTGCTGGGTATCCGGATAAACAAAACTCCTGGCATTTTTGCCTGCGGCCTTAAGCGCCGTGTCATAGGCTGCAGCTCCGGCATTCACCCGATCGTCGTTGCTGGCATAGTGGATCAGCAGTGGGGCTTTAATGGCTGCCACTTTGTCCAAATCAGCCTGTCTGCCATAAAAAGGTACTGCCGCAGCTAAATCAGCGAACTCAGTGGCAAGAAAGTTCGCCATACCGCCACCATAACAAAAACCTACCACCCCAACTTTGCCATTGCCCTGCGGTAACTTTTGCAGAATACGCACCGCCTCAATGAAGTCTTGCCGGGTTTTGTCCTGATCTAGAGTGGCAAAAAGTTCGCGGGCTTTATCTTCGTCACCCGGATAACCGCCGAGCGGATACAGCGCATCTGGTGCAAAGGCAATAAAACCAGCGAGCGCCAATCTGCGTGCAACATCTTCAATATGAGGGTTTAAGCCACGGTTCTCATGCACCACCAGCACCAGCGGTAGTTTGCCTTTTTGCTCTTTGGGCCGAGCCAGATACCCCCGCAGTTCAGCATAACCTTTTGGACTTGGGAACTTCAGATACTCTGCCTCCAAAGCCGGATCATCAGGTTGGATCTGTTGCCCCAGTGCATAATTTGGTGCGAGCGCCTGCAACAGTCCAACGGCTGTAAGACCAGCGACTGCGCACTTTGCCGCTGCGGCCAAAAAGTCACGCCTGCTGATGTCGCCATGTACATAGAGATCAAATAACTTCAGGGTTTCTCTATCAAAATCTTTTGCTGTTTTACGTTCAGACATAAGCCCTTCCCCTGGTGATAATTTCAGCTTTCTCTGGTTATCCAGCACTTTAGTTTGCTGCGATGCTTATACTGCACCCGATGAAACCACAGACACAACTTTTAATTTTCCATCCTGACCTGTCGTAAGCCAAACCTGGGTAAGCCATTAAAGTTTCAGTATTAATCGCAAAAATATGGGGTTTTATCGCCTTTAACCTCATAACAGCGGCGATAACACATACGCCCACATTCCCGCTTTAAGAAACACAATCTAAACGACAACTCTATGTGCAAAAAAACAGCAAAACATAACTTAAGCCAATGATTTAAATCGAAAAATAGATAAAAATCACTATGAAAACGGTTACATCCGGCTGGAGCCAGAGTGAAAACAAAGCCAATTTTTCTGCTTAGTTGTTCTATAGCAACACCTTAGTGTCTCGTTTGGACTGAAATAAAAACATCACAGTTGCTCTGTAACCTCGCCCGTCGTTGAATGCAGCGATCACCAGACGAAAAAGTGTGATCACACAAAATAATGACATCAGCTAAGGGTTTGGCAATGAAAGATCAGAATCAATACCGTCATCACGTCGTCTCAAAACGTACGGCTTTAAGCCTGGCCATCAGCCAGTTGCTGATAGGCACTGCTATCAGCTTGCCTGCATATGCGCAGGACAAACAGACAGAACAAAAAGTAGAAGTGATTGCAGTGAAAGGTACTTACAGTAAAAGTCTGGAACAGGCTGTAGACATGAAAAAAGAGAACATTGGTTTCTCTGATTCTATAGTGGCCACTGATATCGCCGATTTTCCTGAGCAAAACCTGGCAGAAGCTCTGCAACGTATGCCAGGTGTCACCATCGAACGGAACAAAGGCCTCGGCAGCAAAGTGAATGTACGCAGCCTGCCGTCAGATTTTACACATGTGTCGATCAACAACCTTGCTACAGCCTCTGGCAGTGGTGGTCGTGATGTGGAGTTTGATATTTTCGCCTCTGAAATTATTCAGAGCGTTACTGTGCAAAAATCCCCTACCGCAGCTGATGAAGAAGGTGGTATTGCCGGTTCAGTACAAATTGGCACAGCCAAACCTTTTGATTACAGCGATGCACAATTTGTGCTGTCTGCTGAAGGTGCACACAATTCAATTTCTGAAGAAACAGATCCTAAGTTTTCCTTCCTGGCCAGCGACACTTTTGGCGACTGGGGCGCTTTAGTTTCATTTTCTAAAGCAGAACGCAGTAACAGAACAGACTCCAATTCTGGCATTAACTTCCGTCCTATGGGGCGATTCCTTGAAGCATCTGCTCCACGTTCAACTCAGGCAGCGGCGGTACTGGCACGTGATGCCGGTGTAGTGGTAAAAGACTTTAAAAATAAAGATGAAACCAGCCGCATTATTTTCCAGGACAAAGTGGGTGACCGCGTATTCCAGAGCGAACAGGACAAATGGGGCAGTACAGTCGCTATTCAGTACAAGCCAAGTTCAAGCTTCAGCCTGACCTTTGATGCCATGTTGGGTGGTTATGACAATACAGAAGATGAATACGACGCAGCAGCTTATTCAGCGTCAAGCCGCAGTACTTTAGAAACTATCCATGCTTACGATGACAAGACGTTGGCTCAGTATGGCATGATTGTGCTGACAGACGTGTCTTACACCGCCACTCAGCACGAATTCCTGAGCAAAGAACGTATTAACGAAACCGACTTCACTCAGTACAGCCTCACTATGGATTGGGACGTTAACGGCTGGGAAATCAACGCTCTGGCTGGTTTCTCTGGCGCAGAAAAAACCGCAGATTACGCCAACCTGAAACATGTCGCCTATGCGCCTTCCCGTACCCGCTGGACAGCTAATGGTGGTGAAACCATCAAGAGCGCCAATCCAAATAGCATCGACATGTACAACGCGGCCGATAAATACCTGTTTGAAGCTTATGAAACCGAACTGGAAGAAGTACAGGACGACAAATACGCTGCACAGCTTGATTTCAAAAAAGCTCTGGAATGGTCCATGCTGCCAGCCTTGAGCAGTGTGCAGTTTGGTGTGCGTTACACAGACAAATCTAAAGAACGTGAATTTGGCGCCATAAAAATTCAGGGGCCAAAAGCAGGTGACAGTTCCTACGTCAACAAGCGGACCTTAAAAGACAGTGAATTAGGTTATGTCACTGATATAGCGTCAGGCGGTTCTTACCAGGCCAAAGATCTGAACTGGATGCAAGTATCGAATGACTACGCGCGCCGTACTTTCCGTTACGAAGGTTTCTTTACCCCTTTCCAGGTCGATCAGTATTACCGTGTGGATGAAGAAGTCACAGCTTTCTATGCCATGACAAATTTCGATTTTGAAATCGGTGGCTTACCAAGCAAGTTAAATGCAGGCGTCCGGGCTGTAGATACAGATGTTCTGTCTTTTGGTTATCATCCAATTCAAAAACCTGATGGTTCAACGGGCTACACTGACAAGCCTGTATCTGCAGAAGGCAGCTACAGCGATGTATTACCAAGCTTTAACCTGACAGTGGAAGTAGCGGACGACCTGATTTGGCGTACAGCGGCGTCAGAAACCCTGATGCGTCCTGATTTAACCGACATCGCTTATAAGCGCTCTGTCAGTTGGAGCGGTTTTCGCTTTACAGACGGTAACCCTGGCCTGAAGCCAACGACGGCTCAACAATGGGAAACGGGTCTGGAATGGTATATGGAAAACGGCGGTATATTGGCAGCCTCTTATTTCTGGAAAGACATTGAAGGTGTAGTTCGCCAGGCTCTGACAGGAGTAGTCAAAGACGTTGAAAAACGCAATGCCGACGGTACCTTAGATGGTTATTACGACTTCGACGTCTACCAGCCAGTCAACGCTGAAGGCTCGTACAAAGTAACAGGTTTAGAGTTGATCGCTCAGTTGCCACTGACGATGATCAGCGAGTCACTGGATGGTTTTGGTATCAACGCCAACTACACTATGCTGGACAACAGTTTAACTGGTGCATCTGACTTAGATATCCCAACTCCGCCAGAAGGTTTAGCGGACAAGACGTACAACTTTACCGCATACTACGAAAACGACGTTTTTGACGCCCGTGTTTCGTACAACTACAAAGACAAGTACGTTGAGTATATCCACCTGAATATGTACCCGGTGTACCGTGATGCATACGGCCAGACCGATATAGCTTTAGGCTATCAGCTGACAGATAACGTCAAACTGAGCTTAAAAGGTATCAATATCACTGACGAAGAAACCACGGGTTACACCATGGATCCGGCATTCCCTGTGATGTATGAATTTTCAGGCAGACGTGTAAGTTTAGGGATCCGCGCTGATTTCTAAAATGTTTCTCTGCGTGATCAAAGATTAAAGCGACTAAGGCCACAGCTTTCCCTGTGGCCTTTGCTATTCGATGAATAAGGAAAGGCTGATGAAAACAGTATTGTTTTTCTCTGTATTGGCTTTGTTTATGCTTCCTGCTCAAGCAGCTCAGACAGAGACTCAAACACAAATCGCTTTTTTACCCGATGTGCATTTTCACGACGTCTACGCCAGCTTTAACGATCACAGCTTTAAAGGCGTAGCAGACCAAAGCAGCCATAACGGCAAGGCGGCCACTATCCGCACTATGGATGCTCAGTTGCAATCCACCCGGCTGTTTAACGAGAACTACTTTGCACTGTTGGCAGCCTTAGATGATCTGGTGCGTCGTAATGTGAAATTAGTCGTCTTGCCTGGTGATTTCAGCGATGACGGTCAGGCTGTGCATGTTCGTGGTTTAAAACGTATTTTGCAGCACTATAGCCGTAGTTATGGTCTGAGATTTTTACTGACCTTAGGTAATCATGATCCGGTCAAACCTTACTCCCACCCTGCCGGAAAATCCGATTATCTGGGACCCGATGCCAGGCCTTTGGCTATTTTCAGTCCTGGTTCAGAGCAATGCAAAGCCGCTGATACAGCTGTGATATGCACTGAAGAAGTGAAAGAGTTAGGCTACAGCGAACTAATGACGGAGCTGGCCGATTTTGGTTTTTATCCAAAAGCCAGCGATCTGTATTGGGAAAGCCCCTACAGTCATTACGCCAATAACAAATACAGCTATCGTCAGGCCATGGCACAAGCTGATTTAACCCAACGCCAGTTTGAGATTTGCCAACAAGGGGCTGGTGGTAGTTATAAAAAACCAGACGACACCAACTGCCATCTCATTCCGGATGCCAGCTATCTGGTGGAACCTGTCAAAGGTTTATGGTTATTAGCCATAGATGCCAATGTTTATAAACCTAAAGCAGGTTACCAGGGCCCGGCTAATTCAGCCGAAGCTTTTGAAGGCAGTGGCAACGCTGGCTACAACGCTATGTTTGATTACAAACCCCAGGTACTGGCCTGGGTGAAAAAAGTCACAGCCAAAGCTAAAGCCCAGGGCAAAACTCTGATCACTTTTAGTCATTACCCTATGGTTGAGTTTTATCAGGGCCAGACTCAGCGGATCGCAGGTTTATTGGGAGAGGACAGCGGCCAACTGTCGCGTAGTCCACAGCAGCAGATCAGTCAGCAATTAGCAGACCTTGGTGTTCAGTTGCATGTAGCAGGCCATATGCATTTAAACAACACTGCGGTAGTGCGGTCAGCCTCGGGCAACAGTCTGGTCAATATTCAGGCCCCCTCGCTGGCCGCTTATGTACCAGCTTATAAGCTACTCACACTGGTTGGCCAGGCAGAGGTTAAAGTACAGACAATAGTGCTGCGTGATGTACCGGGCTTTAATCAGTTGTTTGGCCATTACCAGAAAGAATGGCTGCAGTTAAAACAAGATAAGAAGCCACTGTGGGACGCAGATATTCTGAAGTCTGAAACCTATCCCGACTTTGCCAATGGTCATTTACGTGAACTGACCCGCTTACGCTTTTTACCCAAAGACTGGCCGGACGAACTAAGGCAGTTGTTGCTGGCCTTAAATGGTGAACAAATGTTGATCCTGTCTCAGCTGCAAAGCTCTGTCACTTTGAGTCAGTTTTCTCCTGAGGTATTGCAACAGCTGAGTCAAAGTCAACAATGGCAAGAGGCCAGACAAAAAGCCCAGATTCAGGCCTTAGCTGCGGGGGTAAGGCTGGAGGACTTAGCAAAGTGGACAGGTTTTGACCTGGTACTGGATTTTTATCGCTTGCAAAACGCCGGTGAGCTGGCTTTGCCCGATATCCCTGTAGCTCGTTTGAAAGAGTACAGCTTTTTTACAGCAACACTGCCACAGAACTCTAAAGAACCAGGATCTCAGAACTGGGCAAGCTGGACTTTACCGCAATACAGCAGCTATAAATTTGCCGCACTGTTTCAAATTATTCAGGGCTTTTTACAAGGTCAACCGAATGGCGATTTTGTGCTGAATATGCAAACAGGCGAACTCCGATCTGTGCGCCAGACTCAGGCCAGGCCATAGGCCGGTTAGCCCCTATCACAGCGGCAGTTGTTCCAATTGGCTCAACTGCTGCTTTAATCTCTGGATCTCAGTGTTGACCTGCTCCAGCTGTTTTCGCAATTGCAGCATCTGATCTTTGGCTCCATCCTGTTCGGCCCGCTGTAAATCCGCCTGATACCGCACTAAGTTCTGATTGGCTTCGGCCAATTTAGCATTCAGTGTCCCTTTGAGTTTGCTGTCATCACAACTGGTTCTGGCATTGTCCAACGCCATTTGCCCCCCTGTAACCTGACTGGCGTCGCCACTTTGTTTTGCCATAGCCAATTGCATTTCTATCTGACAGATTTTCTGCTCGCAGCCTTTTAAAGTACTGCAGTTCGCAGGCGATCCGGCCATAACAGGGGCTAAAGCGAACAAAGCGGCCAGACTGACAGCGGCCACAGCCGGGACAATCACAGCGGATGATTTATGCTTCATGTTAATTTCCTTCTTCAGGATTTGAGCAGCAACAAAATGTCACTGTAGCTGCTGAAGATAGCAGTAGTGGCTGAACTCAAACTTAAGCGCTGTAAACACAAAGTGCTGCAGTTTCGCAGCACTTTGCCAAAAAAACGAGGTAGAAGAAGGACTCAATAGCGGTCTTTAATACTCTGATAAATGCCAGGATAGTTCGCCTGTAACTCTTTGGCTTTGGTGGCTGCAATATCGTCCCAGCTAAACCAGGTATTGGCCCACAATGCATCAGAGCGAGGCACGTTGGCATTGGCCTGATCCATAATCAGTTGATCGTTCCGGGTTTTAAAGCTGGCAGAGCCGAAGTTTGACTGCTCCAATGCCATACGATACTGGGTGTTGCGGTCATGCCGTATTTGTTCATTCGAATCCCATTGGGCCACAGCACGGTAATGGCTGATAATATTTGGCGCATAAAATTCGCCCCAGTTGCCCTGAAACTCGACATTGGCTTTGTCTGTGGCATTGGCAAAACGAAACGCATGGGTACCCACACCATCTTTGTGATACACCACCAGCGGGTGACCATTGTGTTGCTGCAGCGTGTTCATTGCCCTGGTGTCAAAATTGCCATGCGCACTGGTGGAAACATGGCTGACATACTCCTGGCCATTGCCTTTGACTGTCCAGACAATCACAGTTTCCACGTCATGACGATGCCCCCCTAAAAAGGTTAAGTGGACAGCCTGATCTTTTTCAAAATACAGCTCATAAAAGTGCGCACAACGTTCCAGACCATCACTGCCCTGCTGACAAAGTTGTCTGTGGATCGTATTGGAAATATTGCCCCAGCCGG
>NZ_JAIWOI010000135.1 GCF_020217005.1 Rheinheimera sp.
CATCACGGCAACCACCGTAATAACTCGAAGTAGCACCTAATCCCGGGTTTTGCCGTAAAGATTCATAACGGTGAAAAGGCGTACCTGGGTAACAACCGTCTGAGTCAAAATCAAAAGTGGGATGAAACTTCCTGACCTGAGCTTCGTTATAGGCGGTAATACCTGCATCCCAGCCTGGGAACTCATCTGCTTTCGCTACATTGGCAGTTAAAAGGGTTAGAAAAACTAAAAAGCCTTTTATTATCTTTAGTTTAGTTAAATTTATTTTGCTGAACACTTGATAGACCTCCATTTGATCCTTGTTGTTTGATACCAACTTCGCTGTGCAATAAAAAAGCGAAATCAGAAACAACAGTCTAAGGTCCGGAAAATGACAGCTTAACGTCATTTTAAAAATTTAATGGCTTTGTCATAAAAAAATCCGGCATGAAAGCCGGATTTTTTTATGAGCATCTGGACTCAGAATCTTAGAAGCTGACGCCGTAGTTTGCGTCTACTAACTCACTGACCTGCAATTGAGCTACAGAAGGCAAAGCCTTAAACCAATCAGAGATCACTTTGATATCCTCTTCTGTCGCTGAACCATAGCGATGGGCAGACCAGATAAAAGCTTCAAACTGAGTTTTGTCACCACCACCGGCCATCACCAAATCACGACTTTCAATCAGACTGATAAATTGGTCCAGCAGTTTGCTGAAATCCTGCTCGGATTCCAGGCCCAGGTCGCAGGACAACTGAAAACCGTATTCAGTAAATTCACCCATATAGAGTTTTTTCTGTAAACGACGGCTTTTAGGTTTAGACATGAGTTCTCCTTGGTGTATCTGCCGCAGATCCGGCGTGATACATAGCTAATACAAGACTGTACTGCTATAGGATCTCGTTATCAGGGGCTGATAAGCAAGCTTTTTTTCTCAACCACTTCAAACCAACACTGGAATAGCTGCTTTTAGTCACGAGCTAAGCTTCGCAAAAATACCGGATTGATATATGATGCGCGGCCGAAAAATTACACAAAGCCATTGACTATTATTGCTACCAGACCGCTCTTGTGGCAAAGCGACCAGACAACGGTTCTTAACATAGTTGCCCTGAATCGTTGGGGCGCGCGAAAGTGAGCAACACTGCGACAGCTGCACCAAAGAAAAGAAGGGTATATGCACTCATCAAATGCTTTATATACGGACCTCTCCGGTTATTACGACCTGATGTGTGCAGATATTGACTACCGGGCACAAAGTCAGAGTGCCCGCAGGTTACATCAGTTTTTTGGTGGCGATGGCAGAGCTCATCTGGATTTAGCCTGTGGCACAGGCCCACATATCCGGCATTTTCTTGATGCGGGTTATCAAAGCAGTGGTTTGGATCTGAATCAGCCTATGCTGGATAAAGCGCAGCTACGTTGCCCTGAAGCCCGCTTTATGCGGCAGAATATGTGTGATTTTACCTTGGCTGAGCCGGTCGACTTAATTACCTGCTTTTTATATTCCATCCATTACAGCGCCAGTATTCAAAACTTGAAAGCTTGTATACAAAGCGTATTTAACGCCTTAAAACCAGGCGGCGTGTTTTGTTTTAATGCGGTGGACAAAAACAAAATCGACAACAACTCTTATGTGCGGCATAGCGCTGAGCTGGATAACAGTCAGTTTGTCTTTGAATCGGGCTGGAACTATAGCGGTCAGGGTGAGCAACAATCATTGCATCTGAGTATAGAAAAAACCACGGCTGATATAACCCAGATTTGGCAGGATCAACATCCTATGGTGGCCGTTAGTTTTGCAGAGCTGGAACTTCTGCTTCGCTCCAGCTTTGAAGTGCATATTCTTGAACATAACTACGAAAAAATAGCCAGCTGGGATAAAGAAGCTGGCAATGCACTTTTTGTCTGTATAAAGCCGCAAATTTAGCTCATGGTGAAAAACACCAATGCCAGCGCTAATGCAGCTGGCATGGCTTGTACATAAAGAATTTTTTTACCTACTGTCAGAGCGCCATACACACCAGCCACTATGACACAGAGCAGGAAAAATACCTTAAAGTCATATCCAGTGTCGCCTTGATACAAGCCCCACAATAACCCTGCAGCTAAAAAGCCATTGTATAAGCCCTGATTTGCCGCCAACACTTTAGTCTCCGCCGCTTTTTGTGCTGTCAGATTAAACACTTTCATGCCTTTAGGTTTGTCCCACAAAAACATTTCCAGTACTAAAAAGTACAAGTGCAGCAGTGCGACCAGCAGCACCAGCAGATTTGCTAATAACATCATAGTTTGGTCCTTAAAAAAAATTTATGCTAACCCAACATGCAAGCAACTAACCACAGCTTTGTTTCTGTGCCTGTCGCAACAAGACAAACAGAAAATACATAAAGGTCAGTTTTGTTCAATACAGTACTAAACCAAGAGTTCATAGTCGCCAGCCCGCACTATCACCACTGGAGTACTTATGACCTTATCTCTGCTTTTGTCTATGGCTTTATTTGCCTTTGCCGCTTCATTTTCTCCCGGCCCTGTCAATCTGCTATCGGTCAGCAACGGTGCCCGTTTTGGCATCAGCAAAGGACTGAGCTTTGTTACAGGCGCAACTCTTGGCTTTATTCTGCTGTTTTTACTGATAGGTTTTGGCTTGCACCATCTGTTGTCAGCCTTGCCTTTGTTAACGCAAATCTTGCAGTGGCTCGGCATCGCCTTTTTATTGTATCTGAGCTACCAACTGTTCAGTGACCATGGCGACCTGTCTGAACAGGCTGGCCGCAAAGCGCCGGGTTTTATCACAGGTGTTTTAATGCAATGGCTTAATCCCAAAGCCTGGCTGGCATCATTGTCTGGCATAGCAGCTTATATCCCTGAAGCCAACAGCAGCCAACTACTGATTTTTGCAGGCCTTTATCTACCCATTTGTTGGTTGTCACTGTCAGCCTGGCTTTGGGCTGGTATTGCCTTACGGCATTATCTGCAAAGCCCGGCGAAAATGCGGCTGTTGAACAAAAGTCTGGCGGTATTGCTTGCAGCCAGTTGTCTTCTGCTCGTGCTTTAACAAGGCTTGATGACGGAGCGGCGATACTGATCTGGTGTAGCCGCAACCCGTTGTTTAAACACGCGTTGGAAATGAGCCTGATCGCTAAAACCTGTCGTCTGTGCTATTGCTGCTATGGCTTCGCCTTGCTTTAACGCCTGTTGGCCCAGCTGCACCCTGCGGTTTAACCGATACGCATGAGGGGTCATATTAAAGTGCCGTTTAAAGGCGCGCACCAAATAGCCAGCGCTATAACCAAAGTCGGCGCTAATGCTGCTAATAGCTCGGTCTTCGTGACAATGCTGACTAAGATAATCAGCCACCTGATACAAAGGATTAGCTGCCAATAATGTTCTGGTATGCTGTTGTTGCTGATCCAACTGTAAAAACAATCTGCACAGCACCCTCTTCAGCTTTTGCTCTTTGTCTTGCAGGCTAAAATCTGGCGCCATCAGGTACTGGGCCATAGCGACAAAATCACCAAACAGCTCTGTATCAGACCAGGTATCAACACTGGTGTCCCGCCATGCCCTGCAAGAACGGACTTCAGCCTGAACTAATAAGCTGGCTAACCAGTTTTTATCCAGATGCAGCATGTAATATGCCCAGGCTGAACCTTGACGTGGATTGCAGGCATGCACCTGGTCCGGATTCATCAGCACCAAATCGCCCTCTTTTACCGAATGCAACCGATCAGCACAAAGAAACTCACTTTGGCCCGCCAGGATAGCGCCAATAGACCATTCCTGATGTGAATGTGGGGCATAGCTGACGTTGCGCCCGTCCACCACCAAACGCAATTCAGCGTAAGGCATAGCGGGGTGGCGCCAAAACAAAGGTTGAGTCGCAGCTGTCATCTTGATCCGCCAGTCCTTTTATAGAGTGGGTCATCCGAAGAGACTACGTCAGCCCGGATCCCAAGCAATAATTTCTGATACAGCCCTGACTTTTTCAGTTGCACAATACCTGCATCCAAAGCCGCTGCTCTTTTGCTACTTTGGGGATTTTCTTTGTTAAAAGCCAGATAAATTTCGCTGCTGTAATTCAGTTCTCCCCTTTGAATATGCTCAGCTTTAATTGCTTCCTGTTGCAGGTAATACCGTAATACTTCATCAAAAAATATCGCCAGGTCCAGCTTATTGCTGTCCAGTAAAGCAATGAGTTGAGCATGAGTTGAAACTTCCACCAGCCGAAACCTGTGCTTATGCTGTTCATACAAGTCACCATACTCATAACCGAGGATCACTCCTACTACAGCTCCATTCGGGATCTGCGCCACAGAAAGGTAAGGCTTAGGCTGACGATAATAATAAAAGGACGAATTAGCGGTAAATAACGGAATTTTATGCAGAATAAAGTCCCTTTCTGTGTTCTGTTGCCGGGTGACATTCCAACAGGCATCCGTAGTGCCGAGCCGGGTCAAACGCAAAGCCCGGGCATAAGGCACAGTGACAGTAGTAATCTGATACCCCTGAGTCGCAAAAGCAGCCTTGACTAGTGTTTCAGACAAACCCCGTCCCTGTTGGTCGGAAAAAGGAGGCCAGTTATCTTCAGCAGCAATGCGAATATGCATAGCCGGGTTTATTGGGGTGCGATCATCCTGACTTACCGCAAATAAAGGCCAAATCACCAGCCATAGGCACAGATAGAATCGCAACAGATAAGCTCACTATAAACTGCATAGTTTAAAGATAAACCAGATCCTGAATTGCCACCAGTAACCGCTTGACTCAAAACCAACTTAAATCAAACTAACTGAATTATTTCATCGGCTTAACCAACAAATTTCACCTTCGGTCGCAATTTAAGCTGATCTTCAATCTCCCCTGTATGCTTTTTGCGCAACTTTGCTATTGTTGCTTTCGATGCTGACAAGACATCAGATGCAGTCTGGACACTGCCATAAATAAAAACGCTCCTTTGCTGCAACACTGCAACACTAGGTGATCTGCTACTAATTCCAGAGATAACAAAAAATGAAAAATACCACCTCTGTCCGCTTACTGACGTCGACCTTGCTCCCCGCTACTGTCATTTGCTGCCTGATGGCAGTAAGCAAGCCCCAGGCTGCAGTGCTGATGAAGCCAACAGCTGCAGCCGGGCTGAATTACCCTCACGCATTGACGCCGGCTAAGGTCAACCCGGCCATTACGCCGCCAGAGAAGGTACTGGGTTTTCCCGTGGGGCAACGCACTGCCACCCCCGAACAAATAGATCAATTAATGAAGCTTTGGGCCAAAGAAAGCGACCGTATTTCGTATCAGCAATACGCCACCAGCTACGAAGGCCGGCCCTTGCATTTGTTAGCTATTTCAACGCCAAAAATCCTCGCCACCTTGCCGGACATACAGCAAAAAGTACAATTGTTGGCCAAACCTCAAGGCAAATCCTCCAGCCAGATTGAACAAGCTATCAAGGAATTACCCGCCATAGCCTGGATGGCTTATTCTATTCACGGCAATGAGTCTTCAGGAGCCGATGCGGCTTTAGCTTTGATTTACCAACTGATAGCCGCTGAAGATACTGAAGTTACCTCATTACTTGAGAATATGGTGGTACTGGTTGACCCCATGATGAATCCGGATGGCCGCGCCCGTTTTACTAAGATGCTGGAACAACACAGAGGTACAGCCCCTAATGTGGATGGCCAGTCCATGCTACATACCGGAGTCTGGCCTTATGGCCGTTCTAATCACTACTATTACGATCTGAACCGGGATTTTTATTTCCTGCAGGCGCCAGAAACCCGTGGTCGGGTAGCATTAATTAATCAGTGGTATCCGCAACTGATGATCGACGGTCATGAAATGGGCAGTGATGATACTTTCCTGTTTGGACCGTCCCGTGAACCCATCAACAGTAATATTCCACAGAGCAAACACAAATGGGGTAAAAAGTTTGCCAGTGATCAGGCTACAGCTTTTGACCAAAATAACTGGACTTACTACACGGGTGAATGGTTTGAAAACCTCTACCCAGGATACTCCAACTATGCAGAGTACCGCGGCGCAGTGCATATATTGTATGAACAGGCCCGGACCGCTGAAGACGGTATCCAGCTGAATAACGGCATAATCCGTACTTATCAGCAGTCTGTACATCATCAACTGGTCAGTTCAATAGCCAATCTGAAAACCCTGGCTGCAAATAGCAAGGCTATGTACCGCGATTTTGTCGAGGACCGTAAGCTGGTGACCTCGGGTAGCAGTCCTTATGCCAATAAAAGTTATGTGATTCTGCCAACGGCAAACCGCAAAAGACTCGAGCATTTTGTCTCCTTGTTGCAGGCGCAGGATATTGAAGTACAACAGCTGACAGCTCCCACGTCAGTCAGCCAGGTTACAGATCAGTTAGGGCAAAGCTACAGCCAGAAAAACTTGCCTAAAGGTGCTGTTGTGATCAACGCTCGCCAGCCCGAAGCCCGGTTGCTGAATGCGATTCTGGAGTTTAATGCTCAGATCAAGGATGAAGTGTTGCTGGAGGAATACCAGCGTACCTTGCGCGATGGCAGTTCGCTGATGTACGACAACACAGCATGGAACATGACCATGATGCAAGGCTTGACCGCGCTGGAAGTGGGCGAAGAAATTACCGACAATCTGAAAGCTTATGAGGCGGATCCTTTAGTCGTTGCCAGTAAAACCGAAAGCCTCGGCTGGTTGGTGAATGGTGATGACGACGCCTCTGTCGCTTTTGCGGCACGCCTGCTGGAGCAAGGCGTGCAGGTACGCCTGATCGATAAAGCAGGACAACTTGGTACAGTCGTCTTTAACAGAGGCACAGTTACTGTATTGCGTAGCGATAACCCTCAAATGGCGGATCTGGCCGAAAAAGTCGCAACTGCTGCAGCCGATGTACACACGGATCTGCGTAATCTGACACAAGGTTTAGGGGACGGCGATTTACCTGATATAGGAGGCGCCCATTTCCGCCTGTTACAAGCCCCTAAACTGGCCATAGTTGGCCAGAGTGGCGTCAGCCAACTGGACTTTGGCGCTATCTGGCATATGGTCGATACACATCTTGGGATCCGTCACAGCCATTTGGATCTGGCCGCTTTAACCAGAGCGGATTTGCGTCAATACAATGTAATAGTGCTGCCGCATATGACGGCAAAACTAGACCCTGGCGCCGTCACAGCGCTAAAAAGCTGGGTAGACTCCGGAGGGACTTTAATCAGCGTAGACGGAGCAACAGCTCAGTTGATGACGGCTGGTTTATCTGCAGTGAAACCTTTAGCTGCAGCAATCGAAGACGCAGCGACTTATGATTTATCGCTGCAACGCGAATGGCTGGCTAGTCAAAGTACCTTAGCGAACAAAGCCGCTGTGAATAGCTATCTGGTACCTGAGCGGATCAGCCTACCCTGGCTGGCCGATGAGAAAATCAAAGCCTTGAGCAAAGAACAACTGAAAATCTGGGAAGAATGGTCTGCTCACTTTATGCCGTCCGGTGCCATTCTGGCAGGTCGCGTTGATCAAAAACACTGGCTGACTTTTGGTAGTGAAAACCAGTTACCACTGCTGTTTAGCAATCATCCACTACTGATGTCGGACGACCAGTCTGAGGCTGCTGTGCGTATAGGGGTCATGACAGAGAACAAATTGGTGTCAGCCCGTAAACTGGGCTGGTCCACTCTGCCTGCAGGTCAGGATGTACGGGTAAGAATGAGTGGCCTCTTGTGGCCTGAGGCGGCACAGCGTGTGACCAACACAGCTTACTTAACCAGAGAAAGCAAAGGTAATGGGCAGATCATTCTGTTTGCTGGCCAACCTGTGGTGCGGGGAGCCACCAAAGGCACTGAACGTTTATTGCTAAACGCCATTGTTTATGGTCCGGGTTTAGGTGCATCAAGCCCTGTAAAACTCTAACCCTATTAAAGTCTGAACCAGAGGGTCAGCCTTTTAGGCTGACTCCAGGCCAACCCTGCATAAAAATAACAAGGAACAACTATGCGTATTTTTTGTGTACTGAGCACAGCGTTAGTACTGGCCCTGACAGGTCAACCTGAGGTCTTCGCAGCCAACTCTGCAGAACGAACCCCCTCAGCGCCACAACGCGACAGAGGCGAAGGCCCTTATAAACGTCTGATTTTACGCGGCGGCACTTACATCAGCGGCGAAGGCGCTCCGCCTGTGGGCCCGGTAGATATAGTCATAGAACAGGATCGCATCACAGAAATTACCGCTGTGGGTAATCCCGGTGTGCCAGTGATGCCTGAAGGCCGGCCTAAAGCCAGCTCAGGCGATCAGGAAATGGATGTCAGCGGCATGTACATTCTGCCGGGCTTTATTGATATGCATGGCCATATTGGTGGTTCAGCCAACGGCACTCCGGCTGAGTATGTGTTTAAACTCTGGTTAGCGCACGGCATTACCACAGTGCGGGAACCCGGCAGTTTTAATGGTGTCGACTGGACCATGCGTCACGTCAAAGCTTCAGAGAAAAACAGCATAGTAGCGCCTCGCATTGTGCCTTATATCGGCTTTGGTCAGGGCCTGAGTAAACCTGTGTTTAGTCCGGAACAAGCCAGGGATTGGGTGCGGGATATCAAAAAATCCGGCGCTTCGGGTATTAAATTTTTTGGCTCTACCCCGGCCATTATTTCCGCCGCTTTGGATGAAGCCAAAAAACAACAGCTTGGCACCATGATGCACCACGCCCAGCTCAACGTGATGGGTACCAATGCACTGGACAGCGCCCGTATGGGTTTAACCTCGATGGAACATTGGTACGGCTTACCTGAAGCGCTGTTTACCGGTCAGGTGATCCAGAATTATCCAGCCCATTACAATTACCAGAATGAACAAGACAGATTCGCCAATGCAGGCTTGTTATGGAAACAAGCGGCAGCGCCAGGCTCTGACAAATGGAATGCAGTGCGCGATGAGCTGATCCAACTGGACTTTACCATCAACCCTACCCTGACCATTTACGAAGCCACCCGCGATGCCAGCGCGCAGCGTAACGCCGAATGGCATCAGGACTATACCCTGCCCTCTTTAGCTAACTTTTTTAAGCCTAACCGTTATGCCCATGGTTCCTTTTGGTTTGACTGGACGACCGATCAGGAAATCGCCTGGCGCGAAAACTATCGCATCTGGTTCCAGTTTTTAAACGACTATAAAAACCATGGTGGCCGGGTCACTGCAGGATCGGATGCGGGTTATATCTATAAAATTTATGGTTTTGCTTATATTCAGGAACTGGAACTGCTGCGCGAAGCAGGTTTTAACCCGCTGGAAGTCATACAGGTCGCTACGCTCAACGGCGCTGAAGCTTTAGGCATGGAAAAAGATATTGGCAGCTTAGTGCCGGGCAAAAAAGCCGATATGCTGATAGTGGCTGAAAACCCGCTGGCAAACTTTAAAGTGCTGTATGGCACTGGTCATTATCGCTTAAATGCTAATAACGAGCCGGAGCGCAGCAAAGGGGTGCGTTACACTATTAAAGATGGCGTAGTGTACGACGCCCAGCAATTGCTTCAGGATGTGCGGACTATAGTGCAACAGGCAAAACAAACCGAAAATACAAAAATTTAAACCGCAAACGCCAAAGTACGGGTGGCTGTTCAGTCCCCCGTATGACTCTGTTAATTCGTTTGCTCAGTACCACAATTCCAGCACAATTCAAATGAAGCGGCATTTTCTTCTGCGCATTTGCTGCAATGCCAGTCCGCCGCTTCGCTATCCAGTGTCAGGTTTTTTAATAACATGCTGGCTAAGGCGTAATCATTTTCGTCGACCAGCCATAACTCCAGCCAGCTATCAAAAGCAGACACCTCACCTATCATACTGACCGCATGTTCGTTTTTAACAAATACCTCAAAACCCCGACGCTGCAGAATATTCTTGATATTGCTGACAATCAGCCTGTTTTCATGGGTGTAGATCATTTTCATAGCCATCATTTCCCATACATCAAAGCTTTACCGCTATTCAAGCAGCATAGCATCAGCAGCTTTTGTTCAGGCGCATTTTTAA